>JBGTKN010000501.1:0-16296 GCA_041744615.1 Hyphomonas sp.
GAAGGAGAAAGCGGGCTGTCGTCTGTCGATATTGCCAATGCACTCGAAATCAGTCCCGGAAATCTTTACTATCACTTCAAGGGCAAGGATGCGATCAACAGGGCCCTGTTTTACCGGTTCGAAGAAGAGATGCGCGTCATCTTGCGAGGCTCCAAGGGCGGCCTGTCGTCGATTGAGGACAACTGGGTGTATATCTACATCCTGTTGGAAGAGATCTACGACTTCCGTTTCTTCTATCGCGACCTTGCAGGCCTGTTGACCCGCTATCCAGACCTCGCCATCCGCTTCCGAAGCCTTGTAGCCGCCAAGCGCCAGACCATCATGCGTATCCTGAGCGATCTGGAAAGTGCCGGAACGCTGACCATCGACAAACGTCTGAAAGAGCCGCTGACCGACCAGATCATCACGACACTGACGTTCTGGCTGGCGGGCGACGCACTCACCAAGGAGGTTCATGACGGCCCTGCCCTCATCCACAAGACGGTGTTCCAGGTGATGTGCCTGATGGTGCCCTATATGGGCGTGACCGGTCCCGCCGCACTCGGCCGCATGATCCGGCATTTCGACGAAACGAAAAGATAAGGGCGAGCCAGCCGGCCCGCCCTCTTCTGTCTTCTTTACGCGGCGGCTTTGGCCAGTTTGGACCATTCGGCTTTCGCCACGCGGCCACGGCCGCCGATCTTCGCGTCGAGGGCTTCGAGTTCGCCCTTCTTGAGCGCAGCGAGTTGCGCAAAGCGCATCAGGCCTTCTGCGTTCAGTTTCTTGGCGAGCGCAGGACCGATGCCGGTTGCTTGCGTCAGGTCGTCGGCGCTTTCCGAAGCCGCAAAGGCGGTCTTTACTGCCTTTGTGGTCTTCCGGGCGGCTTTCTTGGCCGTCTTGGCAACTTCTGCGCCGGTCTCGCCGGCAACAGATTCGATTTCGGCCGTGAGGCGCGCGAGGCGGGCTTTCAGGTCGGTATCGGCCACTTTCGCACGAGCCTTGGACGTTACGCTGGCAACTTCGTCTTCCAGCCTGTCGATCTGGCGGGCGACTTTCGTGCGCACATCGGCGAGGCCTTTCACGCCGAGCAGGTCGCGCATCCGGTCAAGCCGGGCGTCGAACTGATCGCGGGCCTGGACTTGCATGTCGCGGACGGTTTCGAGCGTTTTCGACACGCGCTTAGACGCGCCGGCGACACGCTCGTCAGCGGCCAGTTTAGCGCGTACATCGTGCTCGATTTCCGAACCGCGTTTCACGAGGTCTTCGAACATCTCTGCCGATTGCTTGTTCAGAACGTTCGCACCGGCGAGCGCGGTGTCATAGGCTTTTCCATAGGCGCCGACGCCGGCGAGCCAGATCTTGTAGGCCACTTCGGTGGATTGGGCTTCAACTTGCTTGCCGACAGCCGCAGTTTTCTTGCGGGCGGTGGTCTTTGTGGTTTTCTTCGCCATGGGAGGTTCCTTTCGGGAAGCGGGTGAACTCATGGGACCCGGTGTAGGGAAAAAGTCTAGAAAGCGCATACTAATCTCTGTTTGCCTTGAACTGCGGGCGCTTTGCGCTCTATCGAGGCGCAGAAACCAAAGAAGAGGAGACCACCATGAGCGCAGTGGACTATCAGATCGACGGACAGGCCTATGAAGGCTGGTTCGTGATGCCTGCGGGCAAGACCAATCCGCCGCTGGTCATCATCTGCCATGCCTGGGGCGGCCTCGGCGCCAACGAGAAACAGAAGGCCCAGATCATCGCGGACGAGTTCGGCTATGCGGCTTTCGCCATCGACGTCTATGGCAAGGGCAAACGCGGCACGACGCAGGCCGAAAATGAAGGACTGATGTATCCGCTGGTCGGCGACCGCGCGGAACTGCAGAAGCGTCTGGCAGGCGGCATTGCGGCGGCAAAGGCACAGTCCGGCATTGATGCTTCGAAGACAGCCGCCATCGGCTTCTGCTTCGGCGGACTGTGCGTGCTCGACATGGCGCGTGCCGGGATGGATGTGCTGGGTGTCGGCTCGTTTCACGGCCTGTTCCGCCCGGCTGAGAATATACCGGCGCCGAAGATCAAGTCGAAGGTGCTGATCGAACATGGCTGGAATGATCCGATGGCGACGCCCGACGACGTGCTCGCGATCGCGAAGGAGTTCGCGGGCGCCGACTGGCAGCTGCACGCCCACGGCCTGGCGACGCATGCCTTCACGACGGTCGGCGCAACCGGGGACGCCACGCAATATCACGCCGATACAGACCGGCGCAGCTTTGCTTATCTGAAAACCTTCCTGGCTGAACTGTTCGGCTAAGCGGCAGACGGCGGGCGCCGGTCGCGGCGCCCGTCAGTCCTCGCGCAGGGCGTAGCCAGCCGAACGGACTGTGCGGATCGGATCATCTCCGCCCGTCTGGCGAAGCGCCTTGCGCAGACGGCCAACATGCACATCCACCGTGCGCGCCTCGACATACACATCCGAGCCCCAAACCGTGTCCAGCAGCTGCTCACGCGAGAACACGCGTCCTGGATGCTGCATGAAGTAGTCCAGCAGCCGGAACTCCGTCGGACCAAGATGGATGTCTGCACCCTTGCGTGCAACTCGGTGCGCAACCCGGTCAATCTCGATATCACCCACCGTGATCCGGTCTTCCTTCAGGCCTGGGCGGATGCGGCGCAGAACGGCGCGCACGCGCGCCATCAGCTCCGTGGTCGAGAACGGCTTGGTCACGTAATCGTCCGCACCCGTATCGAGTCCGCGGATCCGGTCGCTCTCTTCGCCGCGCGCCGTCAGCATGATGATCGGCAGGTTCGGATTTGCCCCGCCCGTCCGCACGCGGCGGCAGATTTCGATACCGCTGACTTTCGGGAGCATCCAGTCCAGCAGCAGCAGGTCCGGCGTGCGTTCGTCGAGCATGATCAGCGTCTCTTCGCCGTCTCCGGCGATGCCGACCTCGTAATCTTCCTTACGGAGATTATAGAGCAGGAGTTCTGAAACGGCCTTTTCGTCTTCTGCAATCAGCACGTACGGTTTCATTGGGTCGGCTCCATTCTTTCGGCGCGGCCCTTCACGGCCTCACACCTGATCCAGTTTCGGCCGTTCGAGTTCGGAGAGGTAATCTCCGACGACCTGGTAATAGACAAACTCGGCGATGTTGGTGCAGTGGTCGCCGATGCGTTCGAGGTTCTTCGCCATGAACAGCATGTGCGCCCCTGCCGTGATGCGGCGCGGATCCTCGATCAAGTAGGTGAGCATCTCGCGAAAAACCGAGTTGTAATGGTTGTCGATGTCGTCGTCGGACTCCCAGACCGCCTTGGCCTTTTCGGCGCTGGCGCTGGCATAGGCGTTGAGCACGTTGTTCAACTGGCGCGACACAGGTTGCGCCATCCGGATGATTGCATTGCGCATCTCCGCATTGACATTGTCGTCGAGCCGCTGCGCGCGCTTGGCAATGTTCTTGGAGAGGTCGCCGATACGTTCGAGTTCGCTCGAAATCTTCATCGCCGAGAGGATCATGCGCAGGTCATGGCCCATCGGCTGGCGGCGCGCGATCAGGGACACGATCTGGCGCTCCGCATCCGCCTCGATTGCATCCACCAGCGGATCGCGGGCAATCACTTCCCGGGCAAGCTCGAGATCATTGGCGCCCAGCGCCCGGCTGGCATCGGCGATCATCGTCTCGACAATGCCGCCCATCTTCATGATGTCGGACGACAGGCGTTCAAGTTCGTCGGAATAGGCGGAAACGATATGGTCAGACATGCGTGCCTCGCTCAGCCGAACCGGCCGGTGATATAATCTTCGGTGCGCTTCTCGCGCGGGTTGGTGAAAATCTGGTTGGTGTCGCCCAGTTCGATCAGGTTCCCGAGATGGAAGAAAGCGGTGCGCTGCGAGACGCGCGCCGCCTGTTGCATCGAGTGGGTCACGATCACGATACAGTAACGGTTGCGCAACTCGTCGATCAGTTCCTCAATCCGCGCGGTGGCAATCGGGTCAAGGGCCGAACACGGCTCGTCCATCAGAATGACTTCCGGCTGCACGGCAATCGCGCGGGCGATGCAGAGACGCTGCTGCTGGCCGCCCGAAAGGCTGGTGCCCGGCGCCGTAAGGCGGTCTTTCACTTCATCCCACAGACCGGCGCGGCGCAGGCTCTTCTCGACGATGGCGTCTAGGTCTTCGCGGCCATTGGCGAGGCCGTGGATGCGGGGGCCGTAGGCGATGTTGTCATAGATCGACTTCGGGAACGGGTTCGGCTTCTGGAACACCATGCCGACGCGAGAACGCAGCAGCACGGGGTCAACATCGGCGTCGTTGATGTTCTCGCCGTCCATCAGGATTTCGCCTTCGACGCGGCACTTCTCGATCGTGTCGTTCATCCGGTTGAGACAGCGCAGGAAGGTGGACTTGCCGCAGCCCGACGGGCCGATCAACGCGGTAACCGCCCGGTCCGGAAAGCTCATCGAGACATCATGGATCGCTTGCACCTCGCCGTAAAACACCTTGATGTTCCGGCAATCGATGCGAGGAGCCCCGTCCGTGGTGCGCGGGAGTACGAGTGTGTCGTCGATCATCGCGGGCGTTCCCTGGGTCGTATCCATCACCATCTCCGTTCGTACTTGCGCCGCAGGAATACCACGAGGCCGTTCATTACCAAAAGGAAGGCCAGCAGGATGACGATCATTGCTGATGTCAACGGCTCCCAGGCGCGTTCCGCGTTGTTCGACCAGCTGAAGATGAGCACCGGCATCACCGTCGATTCATCTGTCGGCCCGGTCGGCACATCGCCGACGAAAGCCACCATGCCGATCAGCAGCAGCGGTGCCGTCTCGCCCAACGCACGGGCCATGCCGAGGATTGCGCCAGTCAGGATGCCGGGTGCCGCCAGCGGCACCACATGGTGGAACACCGTCTGCATCGGCGAGGCGCCGACAGCGAGCGCGCCGGCGCGCACAGAAGGCGGAACCGCCATCAGTGCCGCGCGCGAGGCAATGATCACTACCGGGAATGTCATCAGCGCCAGCACGAGTCCGCCGACCAGCGGCGCCGACCGGGGCATCCCGAGGAAGTTTATGTATAGCGCCGCGCCCAGCAGGCCAAACACGATCGAGGGCACAGCCGCGAGGTTGTTGATATTCACCTCGATGAATTCGGTTACCCGGTTGCGAGGCGCAAATTCTTCCAGATAGACCGCTGCGAGGATGCCGATCGGCATCGCGACCATTGCAGTGATCAGCATGGTCAGCAGTGAACCGACGATTGCCGACAAGCCGCCTGCCAGCTCCGGATAGGTGCTGTCGGAATTGGTCAGCAGTGTCCAGCGCGGCACCCGGTCGATCCGGCCCATTTCCTTGAGGGCATGGACCCACGCGATCTGACGGTCCGAAATCGTGCGTTCGCTTTCGGCCGAAATGATAATCCGCGCCGTTGGCCGCGCATTGACAAAATCCTGCGACCGGCCGGTGAGCAATTCCATCCGGGCAGAGCCCGGCTGGATGTCGGTGAGCCGCCCGGTTGAGGAGCCTGCCATAAGCAGCACATCCATCTGCGCCGCGTCCGCAGCGCGGTCGACGCCGGCAACCGCCAGTCCCGCCAAGACACCGTCAAAAGCGGAAGCCCCGGACACCCGGAACGTTCCGCCGTCTTCGGCCTGCACAGTTTCGATGGCGCCGGCCTTGATCTTGCGCTCGCGTACGCCCTGTCCCTTGAGATAAAGGTCGAGGTCGTCGTTCAGCGGCGCGGTCAGCGTTATCGGCCCGCCGACCAGTTCGGGGTTCTTTGCCACCATGCGCGCAGTCGGCAAGACGGCGAGCCGCGTGATGAAATCCGAGACTTCGCGGCGCGATAGCCGGTCGACATCGGCCTCAGGGAAGGTCTCCAGCAGATTGTCGCGCACCAGGCCGTAGAAGCCTTCGACATTGCGGGAAATGTCTTCGGCACGGTTTGCGCCTTCCGGCGCGATCACGGCAGGATCCAGAGTGATATCGTAGCGCACTACATGATAAGTGGCCGCCGAAAACGCCTGCGAGCCGATGGTCAGCACAAGCACCGCGAGCGCGCCGAGCGCCAGCAGGATCGCGCCGAGCCCGTAATAACGGAACCTGCCGTCGGCCGCGCGCCGCCGCTTCAAGTGCTTGGCCGCAGCCACGCTGGGGGTGGAGGAACGCGCCGTATCAGTCATATTTTTCACGGTATTTCTTGACGACGCGCAGAGCGACGACGTTGAACGCGAGGGTCACAATGAAGAGCACAAGGCCGAGCGCAAAGGCTGACAGCGTCTTCGGATCATCGAAGCCGGTCTCGCCGGTCATCAGCGAGACGATCTGCACGGTGATTGTGGTGAGGTCAGACGTCGGGTCCATGGAAATGCGCGCGCTTTTGCCCGCTGCCATCACCACGATCATTGTCTCGCCGATGGCGCGCGACACAGCGAGCAGCAGCGCCGCGATGATACCCGGCAGAGCCGCCGGCACGACGACCTGTTTGACTGTTTCGGACTTTGTGGCGCCAAGAGCGTAGGCGGCGTCGCGCAAGGTCTGCGGCACGGCGTTGATCACATCGTCCGACAGCGAGGAGACGAACGGAATCACCATGATCCCCATCACCAGGCCCGCTGCCAGCGCGCTGGTCGGCTGCGCCGCGAGGACCGGCTCACTGGCCAGTCCGAGGCGGATGAGGGTCTCGTTGATCCAAATCGAACCTGAGCGGATGCCCGGAGCAACAACCAGCAGCGCGAAGAAGCCGTAGACAACAGTCGGGATGCCGGCGAGGATTTCGAGGATTGGCTTGATCCAGGCGCGGGCTTTCGGCGAGGCATACTCGGACAGGAAGATCGCGGAGAAGAGACCGATCGGCGCGGCAACCAGCATGGCGATCAGCGCGATCATGAATGTACCGAAAAACAGTGGCAACGCGCCGAACTCAGCTTCGGTCTGTGCGTTCCAGCGTGTGCCCGTCAAGAAGTCCCACGCCGATACGACGCGGAAGAATTGCAAGCTCTCCCAGAGGAGAGACAGGACGATGCCGGCCGTCGTCGCAATTGCAACGCCCGCGCATAGGAACAGTACGAGCTGCATGCCGTTTTCGACAAAGGCGCGCGCCCGGAAAGCCGGCTTCAGGCGCCGCTGCGCGAAGAATATTCCGGCGGCAGCGAGAAGACCGAGCAGGACGAGCGTTGCGGCGTTAAGAAAGCCGCGCAGTTCGAGATAACGATTGGTGATCGCCAGGAACACACGGTCTGCGCTGGCGCTGGCCGCGGTTCCTGCCGCCATGCGCACGGACTCCAGATAGCTCTGGAGTTCGGCCGGAGAGAGTTGGGCAAAGGACGAGGGCAACTCCCGCGACAGCTGGCTGCGCGTCATGTCTTCGGCAAAGATGGCATAAGCGAAGGCCACGAGAACGACCGGGATCGTCCCCCACATTGCTACGTAATAACCATGATAATTGGGGCGCGAGTGCATCCGCGCAGTCGTCGCGACAAGAAGACGCTCTGCCCGCACGCGGCCCATGAAAAATGCCGCAGAACCAAAGACCGCGATCAGGGCGATCAGCAACCAGCCCATGGGCAGTTGGCCGAGCTGTTGCAACATCTGGGAACCCTGTGGCCGCCTCATCCTTCCCTTAGGAGCGGTGTGTGACAGTTCGGTGACAGAACTGTCACATTTCCGCTTCGTCGGGCGATCCCTTGTGCCGCAGGCCCAACTCCGCCATTTTCAAACCCATGACAACGCAAGAAAATTCCGGCCTGCCCTGGCATGGCACCACGGTCATCGCCGTGCGAAAAGGTTCCAAGCTCGTGATGCTGTCGGATGGGCAGGTCTCGATGGGCGCCACCATCATGAAAGGCAACGCCCGAAAGGTCCGCCGAATCGCCGACGGCACGATCCTCGCAGGTTTCGCGGGGGCGACTGCCGACGCGTTTACGTTGTTCGAACGGCTCGAACAAAAGCTCGAACGGTTTCCCAGCCAGCTGCAGCGGGCCGCGGTCGAACTCGCCAAGGACTGGCGCACCGAGCGCTACCTGCAGAAACTCGAAGCCCTGCTGATCGTCGCCGATAAGACGAGCACGCTCGTGATCACCGGCGCCGGGGATGTGCTTGAGCCGGAACACAATGTCGTTGCCATCGGATCGGGTGGCAACTTCGCCCTCGCGGCCGCGCTGGGCCTCTATGATTATGAGCAGGATGCCGAAGTGATCGGCCGCAAGGCGATGCAGATCGCCGCCGATATTTGCGTGTACACCAACGGGCATTTCACGGTGGAAACCCTCGATGTTTGACCGGTCCGACATTCGCGCCGCTGCGGACGCGGGCATCCTCACCCGCGACCAGGCCAGCCGCCTCGAAGCCTTCCTCGCCAACCGCGCCGATCCGGTGACACGGGCAATGCCGGAGCAAAGCGAGAACCTGCGCTTTCTGAACAACTTCAACGACATCTTTATCACCATCGGCATCGTCATCCTGGCGATGGGCATGACCGCAATCACCGGTCTCTTCTTCGGCCCGAACTTCTGGTCGATGGTCACCGGCGGCAATGCGGGGGCTTTTGGCGCTATCATCCTGATGCCGGTCGCGGGCGTCATGTGGCTGCTGGCGGAATATTTCGGGCGCCGCCGCCGGATGCTTCTGCCGAGCATGGCGGCAATATCGATCTTCACGCTGTATTCCGGTCTGTCGTTCGGCATGATCGCCAGCGGCCTGAGCGGCGCCAATGCCAAGACAATCACCAGCCTGACGCAGGCCTGGGATACTCTGGGCAATACCGGCATGGGCACGTTCATCGGCTGCGGCGCCGCGGCCGCGCTTGCCTGGCTGCGCTTTCGCCTGCCCTTCTGCATGTTCCTTATGGCGGTTTCGGTTGCGGCCTCCGCTTACACCTTCGCAGGCTTCTTCGGCGATGCGGGCCTGATCTTCGGCGGCTTCCTGTCGATCGTCATCGGCCTCGCCACCCTCGCCGCCGCCATCTGGTTTGACCAAAAGGACCCAGGCCGCATAACGCGCATGTCGGATAACGCTTTTTGGCTGCACGTGGCGGCGGCGCCGCAGATCATCCTCGGTTTGCGCGGCATGATCATGGGGGCGCCGAACGCGACGCCCAGCACTCCGGAAGCGATGCTGTTGCTGGCCTGCCTGATCGGACTTGGCCTCCTATCCCTCGCGCTGAACCGCCGGGCGCTCGTGGTTTCCAGCCTTCTCAGTTTCTGGCTGGCGCTGGGCCAGGTGGTCGATGCGGTGGGCGGAGGCGGCACCACCGGATTCATCGCAACCACAATGCTCCTTGGCACGGGGATCATCCTGCTTGGCGGGGGCTGGCACACGGCTCGGCGCTGGGTGCTCGGCTGGGTTCCCAAGTCCGGAATAGCGGCGCGCATTTTTCCGCCCGAACCTGCCTGAGCATCCTTCTATAAACCGTCCATGAAGCAGCCGGCAGACTACCCTGATTTATTCACTGTTCCCATATCAGTTTGAAATCTATCGAGACCCCTTGCATGTCCCAGCTTACCCCCCGCGAAATCGTTGCCGAACTTGACCGGCACATCGTCGGACAGAACGCGGCCAAGCGCGCCGTCGCCATCGCCCTGCGCAACCGCTGGCGGCGCAAGCAGGCGCCGGAAAACCTGCGCGGCGAGATCACCCCGAAGAACATCTTGATGATCGGGCCGACCGGCGTCGGCAAAACCGAGATCTCGCGGCGCCTGGCGCGGCTCGCCAATGCGCCCTTCCTGAAGATCGAGGCGACGAAGTTTACCGAGGTTGGTTATGTCGGCCGCGACGTGGAACAGATCATCCGCGACCTCGTCGAAGCCGCCGTGGGCATGGTGCGCGAACAGAAGCGCGCCGGCGTGGCCCAGGCCGCCAAGGACAAGGCTGAGGAGCGGCTACTGGACGCGCTCGTCGGCGCCGAGGCGCAGCGCTCGACCCGGGATGTGTTCCGCACCAAGCTGCGCGCCGGCATGCTGGACGACAAGGAAGTCGATCTTGATTTTTCGGATGCCGGATCGAACCCGATGCAGATGCTGGACATCCCTGGACAGCAAGGCTCGATGAGCATGATCAACCTGTCCGAAATGCTAGGCAAGGCGATGGGCAACCGGACAAAACGTGTTCGGACGACCGTGAAGGAAGCCTACAAGCCACTGCTCACCGAAGAAGCCGACAAGCTGGTGGACGAAGAACAGGTCGTGCGCGAAGCCGTTGCGGCGGTGGAGGAAGACGGCATCGTGTTTCTCGATGAGATCGACAAGATAGCCGCCCGCAAGGACCGGGGCGGCGCTGATGTCAGCCGCGAAGGCGTGCAGCGCGACCTTCTGCCCCTCATCGAAGGCACGACGGTTTCCACCAAGCGTGGCGCGGTGAAGACCGATCACATTCTCTTCATTGCGTCGGGCGCCTTCCACGTGGCAAAGCCGTCCGACCTCTTGCCGGAACTGCAAGGCCGCCTGCCGATCCGCGTGGAGCTCGACCCTCTCACGCGCGACGACTTGCGACGCATCATGGTCGAGCCCGAGGCGAGCCTGATTCGCCAGTACGAAGCGCTCATGGCGGCGGAGAAAGTGACCCTCGTCTTCGAGGAAGCCGCTATCGACCGGCTGGCCGATCTTGCCGAGGTTGTGAACAAATCTGTCGAAAACATTGGAGCCCGGAGACTGCAAACCGTACTCGAACGGCTGCTCGACGAGATCAGCTTCGACGCGCCGGACAAGGCGGGCGAGACTTTCACGATCACGGCGGCCTATGTGGACGAAAAGGTCGGCACGCTCGCGGGCGATGCAGATTTGTCAAAGTTTATTCTTTGATCATCCGCACACCGCTCATCACCGCGAAGGTCTCTTGCGGTCTGGCCTCACCCGCTCCCCGCGTTCGCTTGCGGGATGAGCGGCAGCTAGGACGGACAGGCCTTCGCCTCGTGCCCTTCACTTCTGCTCGAACGGCCGCCCCTCAGTTCCAGACAACCGGTTTTCTATCCTTCCACGGACATTCTTTTTCGAGTTGTCCGGCGAGGCGGTAGAGTGTTGCCTCGTCACCATACCGACCAGAGAACATCATGGCGAGTGGCAAGCCGTCTGAGGTCTGCCAGAGCGGCAACGAGAGCGATGGCTGGCCGGTGATGTTGTAGGGCGGCGTAAAGGGATAGGTCTTTGCGGAACGCTTGTCATAGTCCTTGATTTCGAGGGCAAGCGGATCGAGCCAGTCAACCCGTGGCACAGCCGTACCGAGAACCGGCGAGAGGTGGACGTCGCATTCTTCAAAGGTGGCCATCACCTGCCGGCTCATCAGGCGAAGCTGTTGCCACGCCCACATCGCCTGCTGGCCGGTGATCTCGCGGCCCCGGTCATAGCCGCGCCGGGCGAGCGGACCGATGTCGCCGGCCGGTTCGCGGCCGATTGCCTCGGCCATGCGGGCCATACCGGCGGCAAAGTTCGAGCCGGACACGATGGCCTGGGCGCGGTAGAACTGGCGCCAGTCCAGCGTGAGGGCCTGCTCGCGCACATCATGGCCAAGCTCGGCGAGCAAGGTTGCCGTGCGTTCGAGCGCGGACTGGATTTCCGGATCGACCGGACGCCCGCTCGGCGTCGCGCCGGACCAGAAAATCTTCAGCTTGCCCGGTGAACGGCTCACTTCTTCCAGATAGGGACGCTCCTTGTACGGATAGGCATAAGGGCTGGCGGGCTCGGGGTAGCCCGTGGCATCCAGCATGGCGGCACTGTCGCGGACAGTGCGCGAAACGACATGGTCGACCGAGAGGCCAATGGCGCGGTCCGTGTCCTCGCCGCCATTCGGATTGCGGTCGCGCGTCGGTTTCATGCCGACCAGACCGCAACAGGCCGCCGGGATACGGATCGAACCGAGCCCGTCGCTGGCATGGGCAACCGGCACCATGCCCGAGGCGACCGCTGCGGCCGCGCCGCCGGACGAGCCGCCGGAAACATGATCCGGGTTCCACGGATTGCGGCAGGAACCAAGGCGCGCGGACTGGGTGACGCCCGGAATGCCGAACTCCGGCGTGTTGGTCTTCCCGGCGAGCACAAGCCCGGCGGCGCGGTACCGGCGCACAAGTTCGCTATCGTCTGCATCGGCGGCGACTTCGGCATAGAAGCTAGCCGACGTGCGCGGCCAGCCTTTGACGCGCTGGCCGAGATCCTTGATCAGGAACGGCACGCCCTTGAACGGTCCCTCCGGCAGCGGGGCTTTCGCCGCCTCGCGTGCTTCATCGAAGGCGGTATGGACCACCGCGTTCAGCACAGGATTGTGTCGTTGAATCCTTTCTATTGCAGCATCGAGCAGTTCAAACGGCGTGGCTTGCCGCCTACGCACAAGTTCCGCGAGACTGACGGCATCTTGGTTCGAAAAGTCGGACATGTTCATGGCGCGGCGCTCCTCCCTGATTTGCAGGTATTGAGCGCCGGATTTCGGTGGCTGTCCAGCCAAGGACTTCGGGGCTAGGCCTTCGCTTCGCGGCGTACGGGCATATGCTTCTTGCCCCAGTCTTTCATGATCTTCAGGGCCGGGCGAAGTTCTTCGCCCTTTTCGGTCAGCACATAGTCGTACCGCTTCGGCGCGCTGGAATAGAGGCGGCGTTCGAGGACGCCTTCCTCGACAAGACGCTTCAGTCGTTCGGCCAGGATGTGACGCGTCATGCCGCTGGATTCGGCGAATTCCTCGAACTTTGATTTGCCGAGATAGCAGTCACGCAGGATCAGCAGCGTCCAACGGTCGCCAACGACCGACAGCGTTCGCGCGACCGGGCACCAGTTATCGGAAAGTTCGGACCATTTCATGAGTGACAGTCCTAGCGCAGTTTGTCATAAGTTCCAAAACAAAACTTGATGGGAGTCCCGCATGGCAAGATCCTTCGAATTTTTCTTCGACTATGCCAGCGCCACGGCGCCGCTGGCCGTGCCCCTGATCGACGCCATCGAACAACGGACCGGCGCCGAGGCAGTGTTCCGGCCGATGTTCCTCGGCGGCGTGATGCAGGCGACCGGCAACAAGCCGCCTGGCACGGTGCCTGCCAAGGGCAAGTACATGGCGCGAGATATCCAGCGCTGTGCCGCGCATGTCGGCATTCCGTTTTATATGAACCCCGCCTTCCCGGTGAACACGCTGGCCGCCCTACGCGCGACCATCGGCTTTGAGGACAAGGCCGAACAGCGCCGCTTTGCCAAGGCCTGCTTCACCGAAAGCTGGAGCGTGCCCGAGCCGCTGAACCTGGGTGACCCGGCGCATCTGGCGCAGCTTTGCGAGAAGCACGGTTTCGATGCCGCGAAGATAGCCGCGATGGCGACCGATCCGTCGAACAAGGACAAGCTGAAGGCCCAGACAGAGGAGGCCATTGAGCGCGGCGTGTTTGGCGCGCCGAGCTTTTTTGTCGAAGGCGACCTGTTCTTCGGCCATGACCGGCTGGATTATGTGGAGCGGGCCCTGGCCTAGGCGTATATCCCGGCCTTCTCCGCAAGGGATTTGTAGGATTGCTCCGGGCGCGGACCGTAGTGAGAAATTACTTCCGCCGCCGCGATATGGCCCAGCCGGGCGCAGGTTGCCAGCGGTAAGCCGCGCGCGATGCCGAAGAGGAAACCGGCCGCGTACTGATCACCCGCGCCGGTCGTGTCGATAACTTTCGCAACCGGCTCGGCCGGCACGACGATCGGCGCGCCATCGCCGAACACAACCGAGCCTTTCGCGCTGCGGGTGACAGCGGCCACGGCGCAATCGGCATGCAAGGCGCTGAGCGCCGCATCGAAATCCTGCGTCTCGTAGAGCGACAACAGCTCCGCCTCGTTGGCGAACACGATATCGGCGAAACCCTTCACGAGGTGGCGGAAACTCGCCCGGTGGCGATCAACGCAGAAACTGTCGGACAGGGTGATCGCCACTTTTCGGCCGGCTGCCTTGGCGATTTCCGATGCGTGAACGAAGGCCGCCTTCGCCTCGTCCTTGTCGAAGAGGTAGCCCTCGAGGTAAAGGATACTCCCGGCACGGACCATACTTGCATCGACGTCGTCCTTTGAAAAAAGCACCGACGCGCCGAGGAAGGTGTTCATGCTGCGATGGCCATCATCGGTCACGAAAATGATCGAGCGCGCCGTGGCCGGTCCTTCCGTCAGGGCGCGCGTATGGAAAGGCACGCCCGTCGCCATCATCTCGCGCATGAACTGATGTCCAAGTTCGTCGTCCGCGATCTTGCCGATATAGCCTGCAGAGGCGCCGAAGCTCGCGAGGCCTGCGATCGTGTTTGCGCCGGATCCGCCGGACGTGATGACCGGGTTGACGGCGAGTCGGGTGAGCTCTTCGGCACGGGGCTCCTCGATCAGGTTCATCGCGTCCTTTGCGATGCCGTAGCGGGACAGGAAATCATCGTCTGCCGGTGCAAGCACATCCACGATCGCATTGCCGAGGCCGACCACATCGTACTTTGAGCTGCTCATGACTGACGGTTCCTTGGCTGCTGGCGGGTTTCCCGCGCATTGCCAGAGCCCGGGCGTGGACACAAGGCCCGGAGGCGGTTAGAGGCGCGGCCATGAAAAAGATCGCCTATCTTGCCAGCCGCGTGACCCTGCCCGGCTCGCCCATCCGCCGCACTGACGCATTCGAGCATGACAACATGATGGACGCGCTGCGCGGTCCCTTCGAGGCGCGCGGCTACCGTGTCGAAGATGTGGCCTGGGACAACCCCAGAACCGACTGGAGCGCCTATGAGGCGGCCATCATCGGCACGACTTGGGACTATTGGGACCGGCTAGATGAGTTCCTCGCTGCGCTCGAGCGGATCGAGAGCCAGACACGCCTGTTCAACGGCGCGGCGCTGGTGCGCTGGAACAGCCGCAAGACCTACCTGCGGGAACTGGAAAGCAGGGGCGCAAAACTGATCCCGACACTTTGGTTGGACGATTGCAGCGAGGCAGCCGCGAGAGCCGCATTCGATACGCTGTGCGCAGACGATGTCGTGTTCAAGCGCCAGGTCGGCGCGGGCGCGAAAGACCAGCACCGCGTGAAGCGCGGCGAGCCCGTCCCCGTGATGCCGCACGCCATGATGGCCCAGCCCTTCCTGCCGATGATCCAGACCGAGGGCGAACTCTCCTTCATCTTCATCGGAGGCGACTTCTGCCACGCGCTGATCAAACGCGCGCAGCCGGGCGACTACCGCATCCAGTCCACCTATGGCGGACGCGAGGAGAGGATTGATCCGTCAGAGGACGACCTCGCCGCTGCGAGCGCGATCATCGGCACGCTGGATAAGGCCCCGCTCTATGGCCGCGTGGACATGCTCCGCGGAGCCGATGGCGGGCTGCTGCTGATGGAACTGGAAGTGATCGAGCCGTACCTCTACCCCATCGAGGGACCAGAGCTGGGAGAGCGGATGGCGGCAGATGTGGCGCGGCGGTTATCGTTCATTGTTTGATGCGCCTAGTCGGCCGCCACGCAGGTTAGGCCTGGCAGAAGGTGCAACACACCATCGCTATGCGCACGCGCGTAGCAATCACCGTCGAGAAGGACGATATCGAAAAGGGCCGGCATAGCAGTGCTGTTTCCCTCCATCGGGCCTGGCCGAGGTGGCAGGACCGAGACCATCGGCTGACGAGTCAGATCACCCGGTCCCAATTCGACGTTTGCCCGCCCGACAGCAGACGCCAAAACAAATGTCAGGGCTTCGACGGTTTCAGGAGACGTATCACTAAGCGTGGCAAGTTGCGGCTCCGCTTCGCAGCCAGCCAGAGGGGCCAGAACAAACGGAATGATCCATCTAAACATTGCTGCGTTCCTTAGCTCCAACCGCTTTAGCGCTGTGGCGGGGTGGACATGTCGCGATTGAGTTCCATGACCGTAGGCCGCGGCACGTCGAGGGGTGGGCCTTTGTTGGCTGGTGCCGGATCGGCAAAACGCGCGCGGAATGCTTCTGCCGCTGTCATCGTAGGGCAAGCGAATGAGCTGCGGTAGGCCAACGCTGCCGATAGCAGGCGCTCGTTCGGGTCTCCAAGCTCCCGCGTGAGATCATCCGCGACCGAACAGCCGGGAAGACGAATACCGAAACTTGCCGTAGAATTGTTCGGGATAAAGCCATCGGCATAGTCACCAAACCCGAGCGCATTTACACCCTGAAACTGGATTGTATAGTAGGTTTCGCCACAGTTATCCTGAGGGTAGAAGCCGAAAGGTTTCCCGCAAGTGGTGTTTCCGATGAGGATGACTTCAACACCCACACCTCGTAGCCCGTTGATGACCGCTTCGCTGGCACTGCAGGTTGATGCTGTCGTGAGCACGAAGACGCGCGGCAGATTCAACTGGGGCAGCGAAGTCCCACTAGGTACCGAGAAACCCTGGCCGGTTGTGTAGAAGGGAATGGGC
>JBGTKN010000502.1:0-4853 GCA_041744615.1 Hyphomonas sp.
CGGGCGCGGCGTCGACATGCAGCACCAGCGCCGCCGAAGCCGGCCGGCCGTCGCGGGCGGTTATCCGGGTCAACGGTTTGGCGACGGGATCGGCTCCAATGATGAAAGCTGAACCGGCCAGCGTGGTCGCTGCGCGTATCACGGTATCGGCGCCCCAGCTATGCCCGATCAGAGCCAGTGGGCGCCCGTCGGCGGCGAGTTCTGTTGCGAGGCTCTGCGCAGCCGTGATCTTCCAGTGCGGCAGGTAGCGCACCTCGCGCTTGCCCTGAACTTTCTGCCGGCGCGCTTCGGCATACGCCACGACGAGGCGGGAGCTCTCATCTCCCGCCCCGCCGATGTAAATCTCCGTGGGGAGCTTATTCCGTGTAGCGATAACCGACGCCATAAAGGGTTTCGATTGCATCGAACTCGTCTGTCACTTCGCGGAATTTCTTGCGTAGTCGCTTGATGTGGCTGTCGATCGTGCGGTCATCCACGTAGATCTGATCGTCATAGGCCGCGTCCATCAGCTGATCGCGGCTCTTCACATAACCGGGGCGCGAGGCCAGTGCCTGCAGGATCAGGAATTCGGTCACTGTCAGGCGAACCTGCTTGCCATCCCAGGTGCAGGCATGGCGGTTGGGATCCAGCACCAGCTTGCCGCGTACGATCGGCTTGGAGTCGCCTTCCTCGGGACCCGCCACACCGCCGCGCGCCCGCCGGAGTACCGCTTTCACGCGCTCGGCCAGCAGGCGGTTGGAGCAGGGTTTGCGCACGAAATCGTCGGCACCGATATTGAAGCCGATAACCTCGTCGATTTCCTCATCTTTCGAGGTGAGAAAGATCACGGGCAATTCTGACGTCTGGCGCAGGCGGCGCAGCAGCTCCATCCCGTCCATCTTGGGCATTTTCACGTCGAGAATGGCGATGTCGGGTGGCGACTCTGTCAGCGCGGGCAGGGCAGACTCGCCGTCATGATAGGTGCGCACCTGGTATCCTTCCGCTTCGAAGAACATCTTGAGCGAGGCCACGATGTTTTCGTCATCGTCCACCAGTGCGAGTGTCGTCATTGCCTTGTCCTTCTCGGCCAGCCGCAAGCCAGATGAGGCTTCAGTCCGCTTGGCAGAAGGTTCAATCACAGCTCGGTCCATTTCAAAAGCCCTCCATTGGTCGAGCTTCAACAAAATCAACGGAGTGCGGCGCCGCGTTGCCCGGATTGCGGCACTCTCGCGATTCATTGCGGCGGAATCCGCCGCAGGTGTGAACGCGCCTCGCACCGCAATTCGAGATATCCGGCTGGCCTACCTGTTCGGATTGATCAGGTACTTCGTCCCCGTTGCCTTGGCGTTGTAGGCCTGCAGCGTCTTCAGATCGAGCGCCTCTGCCAGCGAGATTTCCGCCGTGTAGTGACTCGCAAATGTCGTCGTCAGTTCATCCACCACGCGCTGACGCATCTTGGCGCGAACTTCTGGCCCAACCTTCTGCAGGAACGGCGTCAGCAGGTAGCCGCCGAGGTTCCAGGCAAAGCCGACACCTGGCGGCACCATGGTCGGCGACATATCGAGTCGGCCGTAGATGTAGACTTGGGTTTCCTGGCCCGAGCCATACCGGCTGAACTCTTTCATGTTACGGCTCGCCGCCGCTTCCATCGCCACCAGCAATTGGCCCGCCAGCGGCCCGCCGCCGATCGCGTCAAAGCCCAGCGTCGTCTTGGTCTCGGCCAATGCGGTGATCAGTTCTTCCATGAAGTTCGGCGACGAGGAATCGACGATGTATTTCGCGCCAATGCCTTTCAGGATCGCCGCCTGTTCCGGCTTGCGCACGATGTTGACCAGCGGAACATTGTCTTTCTGGCAGATCTTCACCAGCATCTGCCCGAGGTTCGAGGCGGCTGCGGTATGCACGATCCCCGTGCGGCCCTGCATCTTCATCGTCTCGACGAAAGAGATCGCCGTCAGCGGGTTCACGAAGCAGGACGCGCCATCCTTCGCCGAGGTGCCATCCGGCAGCCGCAACACCTGCGCCAGGTTCAGCATCCGGTATTGCGCGTACATCTCGCCGCCGAGTCCCGCGACCATCTTGCCGAGCAGCGCCTGCGCTGCCGGCGAAGAGCCCGCCTTCACCACCAAGCCCGCACCTTCGTTGCCCACAGGCATCGACTGGTCCATCCGCGCGGCCATTGCCCGCATCGCCGGGGCAGGAACCTTCGCTGTGATCACGGGCTTGTCCTTGGTACCCGACTGTACCGCTGTGTTCATGTCAGCACCTCCCACCAGCAGGCCGAGGTCCGAGGGGTTGATTGGTGTCGCCTCGACACGGATGATCACATCATCCGCGCCCGGTTCCGGCACCGGCACTTCTGCCAGCGAGATTTCGAGTTCGCCCGAAGCCTTGAGATGGCTACGCAGCTGGAGTGCGATCTTGGGAACCGTGTTGGTCATTTTATTGTCCTCCCGGAACAGGTTGCGGCGCTAAAGCGCTTCTTCGGCAAATTCTTCGTAATCGATGAGAATTTCCGCGTCAGATTCAATATCATTCAGCGCCACAAGGGTGACCGTTTGCGCGTCCGCGTCAACCTCAAACCCCGCATTCGGCGCAGAGCTATGGTTGCACATCGAGATTTCCCCGAAGGCAACTGCCGCACGAATCGCACCGTCGGCCAGTTCGTCGACATAGAAGACGTAATGATAGAGCCGTGTCGCCTTAAGCCGCTCGGTATCATCATGATCGAGCACCAGCAAAGGATAGACGCCGATGGTGGCGCCGGCCGGGATCGGCGCTCCAGCGAAAAGTCCGCGTCCATGCAGGGGCGAGGTGCGAACCTCGGCGCGGCCCCCTTCGTTTCGTGCCAGCATGCGCGTGTTTAGCATGCGCCGGAGCGCGCGCCAGCCGGGTCAGACGGGATTTTCTTCGGCAGTCTCAGCCGGTTTCTCGGCCTTTGGATTCCATTCGCGGATCTCCCGTATCATGCAGCGGTTGGAGCCGAACGAGTCGCCCATAGTGCGCGCCACGATGATGGAATCGCCCGGCGTCAGACATCCCCCGCTGGAATCCACCGCTATGGATTCGGCATTGTTGAGGTCGGAGCAGCCCGCCGTTACCTCGACCATGTACCGGTCGCGCCCCTCATGCAGCACCACCGTCTCCCGCTCATTCATGCTGAACCCGTCGATGTTCGACGCAAAGCAGATGCTCCGTTTCTCAGGGCCGAGGCGCGGGTCATCGGCATACTTTTCCAACCCGCGCAGCCGGGGTTCGGCCGGACCTGTGGTACAGGCGCCCAGCGCAGTGGCAGCCAGGACGGCCAAGGTGATGCGTTTCATGCGGGAATCCTCCGGAGCGCTTGAAAACCGTGCGTTCAGTCTGCGCCCCGTTACCCGCTGCCGCAATGGGCTCACGAAGACTTGAACTTTTTCCGTCTGGGCCCTAGCAGGCGGGGTTCAAAACAGGACATGCCCGATGACCGATCTCACCGCCCTGACCCTCGCCAAAGCGCTGGACGGGCTGAAATCGAAGCAGTTTTCCTCGGTCGAGCTGACCGAGGCCTTCAATGCGGCCATCAGCAAGGCCCGCGTGCTGAACGCTTTTGTCGTCGAGACGCCCGAGAAGGCGCTGGAGATGGCCAAAGCCTCCGATGCCCGCCGCGCCAAGGGCAAGGCCGGCAAGCTCGACGGCGCCCCCCTCGGCATCAAGGACCTCTATTGCACCAGAGGCGTCCGCACGACCGCCTGTTCCGGTATCCTCGGCGAGTTCACACCGACCTACGAATCCACCGTCACCCAAAATCTCTGGGACGAAGGCGCTGTCATGCTGGGCAAGCTCAACATGGACGAATTCGCGATGGGCTCCTCCAACGAGACCTCGCATTTCGGCAACGTGATCAATCCCTGGCGCCGCACGGGCGATAATCAGGGCCTCACGCCCGGCGGCTCGTCCGGCGGCTCCGCCTCGTCCGTAGCCGCCAACCTCTGTCTTGCCGCCACGGCCTCCGACACCGGAGGCTCGATCCGTCAGCCTGCCGCCTTCACCGGCACCGTCGGCATCAAGCCGACCTATGGCCGCGCCAGCCGCTACGGAATGGTCGCCTTCGCCTCTTCTCTCGACCAGGCCGGTCCAATCGCCAAGACCGTCGAGGATTCCGCCATCCTCCTTGAAGTCATGTGCAGCCATGACCCGAAGGACTCCACCTCGCTGAACATCAAGACGCCCGACTGGCGACAAGATGTCCGCAAGGGCGTCAAGGGCATGAAGATCGGCATTCCGAAGGAATATCGCATCGACGGCCTCTCAGACGAGATCGACGCCCTCTGGCAGCAGGGCATAAAGTGGCTTAAGGAAGCCGGCGCCGAGATCGTCAATATCTCCCTTCCACACACGAAGTATGCGCTGCCCGCCTATTACATCGTCGCCCCCGCAGAAGCCTCGTCCAACCTCGCCCGCTATGACGGCATGCGCTATGGCGCCCGCGTCGAAGGCAATAACCTTACGCAGACCTACGAAGGCACCCGCGCCTCCGGCTTCGGCAAGGAAGTCCAGCGCCGCTTGATGATCGGCACCTATGTGCTCTCGTCCGGATATTACGACGCCTACTACCTGCGCGCCCAGAAAGTCCGTACCAAGATTTTCCAAGACTTTGTCAACGCCTTCGAGCAGTGTGACGCGATCCTCACGCCCGCCTGCCCATCGCCCGCCTTCGCCTTCGGCGAGAAGTCCGGCGATCCGGTCGAGATGTACCTCAATGACGTCTTCACCGTCACCGCGAACCTCGCGGGCCTGCCGGGCATCGCGGTGCCCGCCGGCCTCTCTGCCAGCGGCCTGCCGCTTGGCCTGCAGGTGATCGGCAAGGCGCTCGACGAGGCCGCCTGCTTCCGCGT
>JBGTKN010000503.1:0-1673 GCA_041744615.1 Hyphomonas sp.
GACGTCTCCAGTTGCGCCGTGGTCAGGCCGAGCGCCGCCTTCTGGCCGATCAGTGGCAGCGAGATCGATCCCGTGCCGTCCACTTCGAATTCGCCGGAGAGGTCCGGATGGCCGAACACGGTCACACGCAGCCGGTCACTCGAGCCGAGCGTATAGGCCGAAGCAACCTGGGTCAGGGCGTCAGGCGTCGCTTCGCGTGCGCCGGCTGTGGATGCGCCGGTCGAACCGCAGGCCGCCAGGGCGAGGGTCAGCGCGGCAAGGAAGAGGATGTAAATGGGACGAAGCGCGGTCATGGCTACGAAGGTCTCCAAAGGAATTAACGGCATCGCCGGGTTTGGCAGGCAATAAAAGACTCAGGTGCTGAGGAAAGCAACATCCGTGCCGATGAGACGGGCTGCCGTCAGCCGCCCGGTCAGGAAGGCGCCCGTATCGAGGCCAATCCTGCGCTCGTCATAGTGAACGGCGTCCATCGGCGTGTGCCCGTGCACGATCATCCTGTCGAATTGTGCGCCGTCCTCGAGGAACTCGTCGCGGATCCACAACATGTCGCGCGCCGTCTGCGCCTCCAGGTCGATGCCCGGGCGAAGCCCGGCGTGCACGAACAGGTAATCTCCCGCTGTATGGTAGGTCTTCAATGACTGGAAGAAGTTCAGGTGCGCTGCGGGCAGGCGCGCGCGAAACTCGGTCCAGATGCGGGTCCACGCAGTCTGCGCCGCCCTCATTTCCTCATGAGAATTGAGGCTCGCGCGCTGGTTCGGCGGGGCGAGGCCGTAGGAATACAATGTCTCGGCGCCGCCATAGCGGACCCATTGGTTGCCGAAAGAGTCTTCCTGCAGGAAGCGCAGCAGCGCCTCCTCATGGTTGCCCATGAGGTAGACAGGGTCAAAATGGTCGATAGCGCCGTTGGCGAACAGCTCGATCACGTCGCGTGAGGTCAGGCCGCGGTCGATATAGTCACCGAGGAAGATGATCTGCGGCTTGATGCCTTCAGGCAGCCGGGCCGCATCTTCGGTGATCTGAACCAGCAACTTGTCGAGCAGGTCGCGCCGTCCGTGAATGTCGCCAATGGCATAAAGGCACAGGCCCTCCGGCGCCGCTGTCACGCGTTGCACCGGCACTTTCACCGCCGTCTTGCTAAGCTGGTCCTCAGGGGCGCCAGCAGCGATATCACCGCCGCGGCCGAACCCGCGCCGGAGTCGATCGCGCAGCGCAGTCGCCGTCCGGCCGAAGAATCCCAGCCGTTCGGGCGTGACCGCCACTTCTGTGTCGATTGCTCTGGGCATGTTCAGCGTCCCGTACATCTTCAAGTATAAGCAAAGTACGCGCCAAATCCAATGCGGCGATGCGCGTATGTTAACCTTTCGGCCAGAGTGCCTCGCGCAGGAAACCGAACGCCCAGCTCATGTGCATGGTTCCCGCCGCCACACCGGCAAGTAGTCCGCAGGCCGACCTGTGCTTGAAAGCGACCAGTACAGACGCCAACGCCAGGATCGATACATATCCCAGTGGGAGAGATATCGCCGGCCAATACACCAGCGAGGCGAGCAAGCCGGCCGCCGATCCGAGCAAGGCGAGGATCGGCGCCGTCTGGCGCAGTCTCAGGGGCGAGCCATGCTTGCGCACATTCCGGGCCCGCCCGCGCCCATAGCCTTCATATTGTTTCCAAAGCCGCC
>JBGTKN010000504.1:0-3085 GCA_041744615.1 Hyphomonas sp.
GAAGCCGGCCTCGGCTGCCTGCCCCGCGTTGGCGCAAGGGGAGAGGCAATCTATGCCCGCCTCCTGTCCCGCGCCGAGGGCGAGGAGCGCCTCGTCCTTATCCACGACGCCTATCACCTGCACCTGACTGGCGAACTCGAGGCGCTGCGCCGCGCGCATGGCCATGCCCTGCTGATCGATTGTCACTCCATGCCCTCGCTCCAGCCGGGCCGCCGCACCCTGACCGATATCGTGCTCGGAGACCGGTTCGGTTCCAGCGCCGACCCCCGACTTATGGCCCGGATCGAACGCAGCTTTCGCGCCCAGGGCTTCACCGTCGCCCGCAACGCCCCTTACGCCGGTGGATATACCACCCGCCGCTATGGCCGGCCGCGCCGCGGCATCCATGCCCTGCAGGTCGAGATCAACCGCGGCCTCTACATGGATGAACAGCGCATCACCCGCGCCAGCGGATTTGCAGCCCTGAAGGACGCGCTTCAGCATGTGATGGCCGAAATCATCGATGCTGCTCGGCTCCTGCCGCGCGCCTGAACTGCCCTGAAGACTACAGATCCAGCCTGAACGGTTCGTTCCGTTCGGCGCCCGCCACCTGCTGTGACCAAAAAAGGGGCCGCGCCCTTGGGCGCGGCCGAAGTCAAAGGGAGGAAACGCCAGAGGCGTTGCACCGAAGTGCAAGTCCAACTTATGCTGCGATGCACAAACCACAAAGGGTTTATCTGCCGCACCCCGCATCGCACCTCCCGTTGCCCTGAAAACAGGCAGTTTCCCGCACGCGGCATGCCGTTTGCGTAGAAATTGCGCGAAATTCCTGTTTTGGGACTGATACCGGTCCCACGCCAATCGGAGACGGACCCATGGCTGACGAAACTGACCTGCACGTAGGCAAGCGGCTGCGCCGCCGCCGCCGCCTTCTCGGCATGACCCAGCAGGAACTGGCCTCCCAGGTGGGCGTGCGCTTCCAGCAAATCCAGAAGTACGAATGCGGCGCCAACCGCATCACGGCCTCGCGCCTGTTCGACCTATCGCGCGCCATGAACGTTACCGTCCAGTACTTCTTTGACGGCATGCCGGTCGCCAATCCGATGCCGAACGCTGCCAACGACGCCGAGCAGATGGAAGGCGACATCCTTTCCCAGAAAGAAACGCTGGAACTGGTCCGCGCTTATTACCGCCTCGGCGAACGGCCGCGCAAACGCCTCCTCGAGCTCGCGAAAGCCCTCGAAGGCGACAATACGAGCACCGGCGCTGCTTGACGCCCCTCACCCGGCGGGGCATCGCCTCGCCGGATGACCCCTTCCCGCGATCTCTCCAATGATCTCGCTTTCGCCGCCCGGCTGGCTGACGCCGCCTGGGCGGCGATCCGCGTTCATTTCCGCAATCTCTCCGGCGTGGACGACAAGGGCCCGGTCCACCGCCCCGGCTTCGACCCCGTCACCGAAGCCGACCGCGCTGCCGAGCTCGCCATGCGCGCCCTCGTTGCCGCCGAACGTCCGGATGATGGCGTCACCGGCGAGGAGTTTCCCGAAACCCCGTCAGCCTCGGGTTATCGCTGGTACTTCGACCCCATCGACGGCACCCGCGCCTTCGTCGCCGGCCTGCCAGTCTGGACGACCCTCATCGCCCTCGTGGACCCGGACGGCGTGCCGCTCATCGGCGTCATCGACCAGCCGGTCCTGGGCGAGCGCTATCTCGGCTGGCCGGGCGGCGCGCGTCTTGACTCCGTCCACGGATCTTCTCCGGTCCGCGTATCGACCTGCGCGGACCTGCGCGAGGCGACCATCGCGACCACCGATCCCTTCATCTTCTCGCCGCCCGAACAGGGCGCCTGGAACCATCTGCGCTCCGCCGCCCGCATCACCCGCTATGGCCTCGATGCCTACGCCTATGCCCGCCTCGCCGGCGGCACAATCGATCTCGTCGCCGAATCCGGTCTCAAGTCCTGGGATGTCGCCGCACTGATCCCGGTCGTGCGCGGTGCCGGCGGCCTCGCCACCGACTGGCGCGGCAATCTTCCGAAGCTCGGCGGCCAGATCGTCTGCACGTCGAGCAAAGCGGTGCTGGACCAGGCGCTTTTGGCGCTCAAACGCGCCGCCGACTGACGCAGGCCAGCTGCCAAACTGTCCAAAAGTTGCGCTCCCGGTTTGGACAGTTCGTCGACGGGTGCGGCGGCAGCCTGCACTACGGCCCCGTCACCTCATACCCTTCCGCGCGCAGCATCGCGATGACGCTGTCCTCGCCGACGAGATGGCCAGCACCGACTGCGATCAGCCGCGTGCCCGGTTCGTCCAGCATTCCCGCAATCAGCGGTGTCCAGCGCGCGTTACGGTTGGTCAGAAGCGCCGCATAGGCTGCCTGTGAGCCGAAGGCTTCCGGCGACGACATCAGCGCACCGAGACCCACCGCGTCCCCGTCCGCCCATTCCGAAACCAGCAGGTCAAGTACTTCCGTACCCTGTTTCAGCGATTCTGCGCTCATCAGCAGGAAGTCGACCTGCGCGCAGTTATCCAGCGCCGCAAACTCGCCGAGCTGCTGGTCTACCGTCTCGAGATACTCGAACGCTGCGCCGTTCGCTTTTGCGTCCGCCTCGATTTTCATCTCGACACCAGCGGCCGGATCAAACCCCTCCTCCGTCATCTGCATGACGGAAAGATTGAGCGCCGCATACCAGGGCCGCATCGGCTGGATCGCCTCGACCGGCAGGTTCAGCTGCGTCAGCGCCTCTTCCAGTTGTTGGGTCTCCTCCGGTGTGAGCAAGCTGGTGAGCTGCGTGCCGTCGGTGAACATGCCTTGCGAGGTGAAGAACTTCATCAGGTCGCGGCCGGCCTGCTCGCTGGTCGTGTCCGCCTCGAAAACGACCGTATCAGCTGACCGGATCGCCGCATCGATCTCGGGCGTGCGCCATTCGAGATCCGGCCGCAAGAGGTGCACTGTGCCAAGGATGTGCAGCGTCGTATCCTCGTCCCTGAGGGTCCACATCGCCGGATGGCCCGCCCCCCGGCTTGCCTTCGCCGCTGCAATTGCTCGCGCCTCGTTGTCGGCCATTGCGGCCAGCGCAGCGGCGCTGTTGGCGGGACGTTCGCAGGCA
>JBGTKN010000505.1:0-6205 GCA_041744615.1 Hyphomonas sp.
CGCCCAAGAAGAAAGGCCCCCCTTTTTCCAGCCGATGATCACCAAAATGGCCCAACGTCCGATCCATGTCGTCCTCCCGATTTGGAAAATACGAATCAGACTTCCTCAAACCTTGCAACTACGATGTGTGAATGCCGTAGCTCCCAAGGGAGGGGTGCGCCTCATCTCTTGGTCGCCCCCTGCCATCGCGCCCTTCCCGAATCCTCCGCCAGACGCTACCCCCCACCCCCAAGGTTAACCGCGTATTAAGCGGCACAAGCCTTGATGGGACGCTACCTACAAGACGAAATTGGAGACCAGAATGGCCGCCGCCAAGCAGTTGAAGCCGATGGACGACCTCCTCTCCCATTCCGCCGCCTATTCCGCCAAGGACATCGAGGTCCTCGAAGGCCTCGAGCCCGTCCGCAAGCGCCCCGGCATGTATATCGGCGGCACCGATGAGCGCGCCTGGCACCACTTGTTCGCCGAAGTCCTCGACAACGCGATGGACGAAGCGGTCGCCGGCTATGCCAACCGGATAGAGATCAAACTGACCCATGACGGCTACCTGACCGTCACCGACAATGGCCGCGGCATCCCGGTCGATCCCCACCCGAAATTCCCTAGGAAATCGGCCCTCGAAGTTATCATGACCACGCTCCACTCGGGCGGCAAGTTCTCGGACAAGGCCTACTCCACCGCCGGCGGCCTGCACGGCGTCGGCATCTCGGTCGTCAACGCGCTGTCGGAACACGTCGAAGTCGAAGTCGCCCGCGACCGCACCGTCTGGCGCCAGGAGTTTTCGCGCGGCGCTGCGATGGGCAAGCTCGTCAAGGTCGGCACCACGCCCAACCGACGGGGCACCTCTGTTCGCTTCAAGCCCGACCCGCAGATCTTCGGCGACAAGCTGCGCTGGCGCCCGGCGCGCCTGTTCGGCATGGCCCGTTCCAAGGCCTACCTCTTCCGCGGCGTCGAAGTGCGCTGGTCCTGCGACCCAGACCTACTGCCCGAAGACTCGAAAATCCCGGCCGACGCGGTGCTCTCCTATCCCAACGGCCTCGCCGACCAGCTCGGCGAAGTCTTCGCCGACAAGGCCACCATCACCGAGGCGCCCTTCACCGGCCTCGTCGACATGGGCCATGACGGCAAATGCGAATGGGCCATCGCCTGGACACAAGCCGGCTTCGGCGAGCAGGATGGCTTTGCACGCTCCTACTGCAACACGATCCCGACCCCCGAGGGCGGCACCCACGAAGCCGGCTTCCGCTCGGCTATCACCAAGGGACTGCGCAATTTCGGCGAACTGACCGGCAACAAGAAAGCCGCCGAGATCACCGCCGAAGACGTCATGGGCCATTCCGGCTTCCTGCTCTCGGTCTTCATCCGCGGCCCGGAATTCGTCGGTCAGACGAAGGACAAGCTTTCCTCCACCCACGCCTTCCGTCTCGTCGAAGCCGCCGTGCGTGACCACTTCGACCACTGGCTCGCCCAGTCCCCCAAGGAAGCGAACAAACTCCTCGGCTGGGCCATCGACCGGGCCGACGAGCGCGCCAAGCGCCGCAAGGCCAAGGAAATCAGCCGCAAGTCGGCCACCAAGAAACTCCGCCTTCCGGGCAAGCTCGCCGACTGCTCCGCCAAGGGCCCGGAAGGCACCGAACTCTTCCTCGTCGAAGGCGACTCGGCCGGCGGCTCTGCCAAACAGGCCCGCAACCGCGAGACGCAGGCGATCCTACCCCTGCGCGGCAAGATCCTGAACGTCGAGTCCGCCTCCGACGACAAGCTGATGGGCAACCAGGAACTCTCGGACCTCTCATTGGCTCTGGGCACGGAGCTTGGCCGCAAGTTCAATCTCGATGACCTGCGCTACGAGCGAATCATCATCATGACCGACGCCGACGTCGACGGCGCCCACATCGCAGCGCTGCTGATCACCTTCTTCTACCGCCTTACGCCCGGACTGATCGAAGCCGGTCGGCTTTATCTGGCCCAGCCGCCACTCTACAAGCTCGCAAACAAGGGCAACATCCATTACGCGATGGATGATGAAGACCGGGCCCGGATCACCAAAGAACACTTCAAAGGCAACCAGAAGATCGAGCTCACCCGCTTCAAGGGTCTCGGCGAGATGAACCCGGCCCAGCTGAAGGAAACCACCATGAGCCCCGGCAGCCGCATCCTCGCCCGCGTCACCCTGCCGGACTCGATGGACGAACTCACCGAGATGAAGCCGGCCGACCTGATCAACACCCTGATGGGCAAGAAAGCCGAACTCCGCTTCAAGTTCATTCAGGACAACGCCGCCTTCGTCGAAACGCTGGATATTTAGGCGCAACGCCCTGTAACCCCTTGGGAGAGGAGGGGCCCATTGCGCGGCAACTGGACAGCAGGGGCTTGAGGCACACGGTAAGGGCGCGGCTGGTGCCCACATCCCCGCCTCCCCCCAACAAGATTAACCCCCTGCAAAATAACCCTGCCAACCTGCCCTACACCCCCCGAAACGGGTGTATCCTCAAGGCATGAAACCCGCCCCTCAGCCCCCGGATCATCTGCAAGCCGCACCCGGTGGAAGAGGGCGGACGCCTCAGCCAGCGGCCGTTCGAAAAAGTCTTCCGCTTTTTTCCGGTCCGCCGCCGCCGGAAACGCGCAAGGGCCACAGGATATACCCCGCCGCGCTCCAATAGAGCGAGGACAGGTGAGAAAAAAAGCGGACAGAAACAGGCGCAGGGCGAGACAGAAAGCGTCTCCGCGCCTACTCGGCCTGCTGCACCGCCACGCCGCCGCCGCTGGCCACGCGCGCGCCGGAGGCGCTTGCGAAAGCCTGCGACATACCGCGATAGAACGCGATCCGGTCCTCCGCATCCGGAGCAATCACCAGCGCCAGCCCCTCTCCGAACAGCGGCGCCGGCTTCTGACCTTCATGGGCAAATTCCATGATGTCCGACCAGAGATCTGCCGGCAGCCCACCGCCGGTCACCTTGCGCATCGCCGTGTCATCGTCATTGCCGACCCACACCCCGCCGACATAGGCCGACGTGAAGCCGATGAACCAGGCATCGCGCCAGTCCTGGCTGGTGCCGGTCTTGCCCGCCACCGTCCAGTCTTTGATCCGTGCGTTGTGCCCGGTGCCGATCGGCGCGCTCACCACCCGGGTCATCATGGCGTTCATGTCGGCGGCATAATCCTCCGCATACACACGTTCAGCCTCCGCGACCGGCTGCTCGAACAGGACCTTACCGCGCGTATCGGTCACCTTGGCAATGAGGTAAGGCTCCATCAGGCGCCCGCCCGACTGGAACACGGCGTAAGCGCTGGTGATCTCCCAGAGGTTCACTTCCTGGCTGCCGAGCGCCAGCGACGGAAAGGGCTGCATCGCGCTCTTGATGCCAAAGCGCGCGGCGAGGTCGATCACCCGCGCCGGGTTCGACTCGTTGCCGAGTTCGGCCGCAACGGTGTTAGTCGAGCGCGTCAGCGCCTCGCTCAGTGTCATCGGGCCGATGAATTCGCCGTTATAGTTTTCCGGCTTCCATTTGCCGATGCTGATCGGCCGGTCATTGAACACGTCATACGGCGAATAGCCGTCTTCGAGAGCCAGTGCGTACACGAACGGTTTGAAGCTCGATCCCGGCTGGCGTTTGGCCTGCGTAGCGCGGTTGAACGGCGAGGCCCTGTAATCGACGCCGCCGGTCAGCGCGACGACCCGACCATCCTTTCCGACGATCAGCGCGGCGGCTTGCGTCGCCTTCAGTCCCGGCCCGTCCTTGGCCATTCGCTCGGCGATCCTCGCCTGCACACGCGCCTGCAGCTTCGGATCGATTGTCAGCGTCACCACCGCATCGCCCGGCACGCGCGGCACCACAAAGGCGAGCCGCTCGGTTGCCAGATCCAGCACATAGCCGAGGTCGGCGTCATAGACGGGCGGCGAGATGATCTTGATCTCGGCCGCCAGCGCCGCCTGTTCTTCCTGTTTGGTGATGAACCGCTCGCTGCGCATCTCGCGCAGCACATAGGTCTGGCGATCTTTGGCGCCGGCCAGATTCTCGCGCAGGTTCAGTTTCGAGGGCGCCTTCGGCAGGGCCGCCAGCAGCGCCGCCTCGGCAATCGTCATCTGCTCCGGCGGCTTGCCGAAATAGAAACGCGAGGCCGCGTCGATCCCGTAGAGGCCGGAGCCGAAATACACCCGGTTGAGATACAGCGTCAGGATCTCGTCCTTCGTCAGCCGTTTCTCGAGCTGCCGAGCCAGCGTGATCTCCTGCGCCTTGCGTTGCATCGTCTGGCGCGCATCGAGGATTAGGTTCTTGACCAGCTGCTGGGTGATGGTCGAGGCGCCGGACACTGTCTCGCCAGCCGCCGCATTCGAAAACGCCGCCCGCGCGATGGCCGTCTCATCGGCGCCGTCATGTTCGTAGAACCGCTTGTCCTCGGCCGCCAGAAAGGCCTGCGGAACATGCCTTGGCAGGTCCTTCACCGAGACCGCCCGGCCATACCGCGGTCCCTTGACCGCCAGCGTGACGCCATTCGCATCGACAAACTCGATCGCCGGTTCGCGGTTGGCATCCCAGAGTTCGGCAATGTCGCTCGGCAGTTTCGGCATGCCATTATGCAGGCTGTGCCACTTCCAGGCCGCCCACAGGCCACCGGCCAGCAGGATCGCAGCAACCGCCAGCACAAGGTAGCGCACCGCCGCGCTCTGCTTGCGCAGGAAAGCCGGTGTCGGAACACGAACGATACGGGGCATCTGCGGGGGCGTGGGAAACTGGTTGGTCATGATAAGGGCGTTCTCGGACTGTCTGGCTGAACCAGCCGTGAAGGCGCGAGCCTAACTGGAAGAAGATTACGGCAGGGTGAAGGCGCCGAACTCAGGACACTTCCCTATCGCGGACAAACCGGATGGGTGTAGTCTGGCGCTCAGGCGGCCCGCTCCCCGGACCGCCGGTTCATGCGGGAAACGCGCACATGCGACATCTGGTTCTGGCGATTGCCGTAACAGGCCTGGCCCTCGTCGCCGGCTGCGAACGGGATACCGAAGCGCCTCCCGCCGCAGCGATCGAGCCCGCCTCTGCCTCGGTTGCCGACGGCGCAAGCCTCGGCATTCCGATGGACGCCGATTCGATTGCCGATGGCCGCGACATCGCGGTCCACCAGTGCTCGAACTGTCACGGCCTCGACCAGGAGGCCAGCCGGCGTACCGACGCCCCGCCGCTTCGCTACCTCCTGTCGATCTACGCCCCGGAATCCCTCGCCGAAGATTTCCGTGCCGGAATCCATGTGGGCCATGACGACATGCCCGACTTCGTGTTCGGTGACCTCGGCATGGACGTTCTGCTGGCCTACCTAGTCTCCATCCAGGAAACACCTCCAGCACCTTAGCCCCCAATCACACCTGCTCAGGAACCTTAACCGGAGGGGCGCGTTTCCATCGCTGGGCCTTCCTCAATGGATGCGGCCGGTTCGGGCGTATGGGTGAACGGCATGGCCTCTCGGATAACCCGGCCCATCCGGACCGGCGCGTGCGTTTTCGCCCGGGCGCTGAACCGATGATCCGCAATTTTAAAAACGCGGACCTGATCGAACTGACTTCATTCGGCCTGGTCGGGCTCACCGCGATGCTGGTCCACTTTATGGCGGCGATCGCGGCGATCGAGCTTTTCGGCATGCCGGTCTGGTCGGCCAACATCCTCGCCTTCCTGATGGCCGTGCCCGTCAGCTATCTCGGCCACTCGATATTCACCTTCTCGGCGGAGCGCTATGGCCGCACCGGCCGGATGACCGGACGCTCGACACGGCGCTTCCTGGTCGTGGCGCTTTCGGGATTTGCGCTCAATGAAACCTCTGTCCTGATCCTGATCTACCAGTTCGCGGTGCCGCACCGGACCGCGATCCTCGTCACGCTCCTCGGCGTTGCGGGCCTGCTATACCTGTCGAGCAAGTTTTGGGCCTACCGCGGCAAACGCCCGAAGCTCGCTGCCGACCCCGTTACCGAAGACTAGCGCCTCACGCCATCCCGGGTCGCCAGGCATCCTTGATATGTGAGGGCAGGAAGCCCGGCGCGATGGCTATGATGTCATAGCGCCATCCGCAGTCGTTAAACCTCGGCCGCTGCGCCATCCATGTTTCGGCCGCCCGCGAGATCCGGCGCCAGGCGGCCGGTGTCACACAGCCGAGCGCCGCGTCGAGCGTCGCGCGTTCCTTCACCTCGATGAACACGATCACATCGCCCTTGCGCGCC
>JBGTKN010000506.1:0-3222 GCA_041744615.1 Hyphomonas sp.
GCGCCGGAGGCGAAGGGCCTGCTCGCCTTGATGCTGGCGAGCGAGGCGCGGGCGGCGGCGCGGCGCGGACCGGGCGGCGACTATGTTCCGCTCAAGGAGCAGGATGTGCGGCTCTGGAATGCCACGCTGATTGCCGAGTCCGAAGCGTGCCTGCGGGCGGCGGCGGGCTTCGGCCGCCCCGGAAGGTTCCAGACCGAGGCGGCAATCCAGTCGCTGCACAATCAGTCGGTTATGCTCGGCGAAGTGCCGGCTTCAGCTTTGCTGATGCTGTATGATTTGCTGGTTCGCCAATCGCCCGCGATCGGCGCCGCGGTTGCGCGGGCGGCCGCGTATGGTGAGCACCGGAGCGCGGAAGAGGGGCTCGCGAAGCTGGACGCGATTCCAGCAGAGCGCGTGGCGAGCTATCAGCCGTACTGGGCGGCGCGGTTTCATATGCTGCAAGCGGCGGGGCAGTTGAAGGAGGCGGTGCGCGCGCAGGCAATGGCCGTTTCGCTGACGCGTGATCCGGCGCTGATTGCCTTCCTGACCGCGCAGATGAACAAGCCGGTTTGAGGTCAGCCCTGGCCGCGCATCGTCTCCAACCGCGTCAGGCCGCAGGCGGCGGTGATGGAGGGTTCGGCATGGTCGACGAAAAGTTTTGCCTTGCCGCGCAGCTTGCCCGAACTCCAGATGGCGTGGATCGGCAGGCTGGGCCCGTGCCAGTCCGGCAGCACACGGACGAGGCGGATCTCGCCGGTGCATTCCGACGCGAGCCAGGCCGGCGCGAGGAAGAGGCCGAGGCCGCCGGCCGCCGCCTCGAGCAGTGTCTCGCCGGAGGAGGCGCGGAAGGGTCCGTCGACTTTCGTCTCCACTGTCTCGTTGCCCCTGCGAAGTTCCCAGGTGGTCTGGCGGCTATGACGGAACACAACGGCGTCATGCGCGGCGAGGTCATCCGGATGCTGCGGCGTGCCGCGCCGGTCGAGGTAGGATTGGGAAGCCCACAGCACCTGCGCCGCTTCGCCGACCTTCTTGGCCATCAGGCTGGAGTCGCGCAGTTCGCCGAGACGGAAGGCGATGTCGACACCCTCTGCGACAAGATCGGTGATCGCATCATCGGAGATCAGATCGACGCGGATGTTCGGCCAGGCGGAGAGGAAGCTTGCAGCGGCCGGCGCGACGACGCGGCGCGCGAAAGAATGCGAGCAGGAGATGCGCAAGAGGCCGACCGGCGCATGCTCGAGACCGCGCGCTTCTGCTTCTGCTTCATCATACTCTGTAAGGATGTCAGTAGCGCGTTTGTAGAAACGGGTCCCGGCTTCGGTGAGGCTCAGCGCGCGTGTCGTCCGTTGGAAGAGGGTCGTGCCGAGGCTCTCTTCGAGGTCCTGGATGCGGCGTGAGACGGTCGGCTGGCCGAGTTCGAGATCGGCGGCAGCCCGCGAGAAACTGCCGGCATCCGCGACTCGAATGAAAAGGCGCATTGCATCAATTCGGTCCAAGAGCGCTCCTCGCATGCAGTTTATGCATGAACCATAATTCAAGTGTGGGCGTTCGGCGAGAGGCGCCTCACGCAGGCGTGAAGCGGTTTCACAAAGGCGTGCTTTGAGACGTAGCGCCTGTGTGTGGCATACGGCGCGCACCGGGAGGACACTCAGACATGAACCGCCAGCTGCGCACCTATGCGCCCATCGCCTACTCGCTTGTCGCTTCGGCCGTCTTTCTTGACAGCTTGCGATTCAAATTCACCAACGCGCCGGAGACGCAGACGATTTTCGGCAAGCTCGATTCCTGGGCATCCGGTTTCGGCGCCGAAGGCCTGTTCGCGCAGACCGGACTGTTCAGCCAGTATGTGATCGGCTCGGCCGAGCTGGTCGCCTCTTTTCTGCTGATCGCCAGTCTCGTTCCCGCACTGAAGCGGTTGCGTGTTCTCGGCGCCCTGATCGCCGTCGCCGTGATGAGCGGCGCGGTCATCTTCCATCTCTTCACGCCGCTCGGCATTGATCCGAACAATGATGGCGGCGGTCTTTTCGCCATGGCGGTCGTTGTCTGGCTATGCTCGATCGCCATGCTGATCGCCGGGCGCGGCATTCTGATCGAACTTGGCGGCGCGGTGGCGCGGGTCCTCCTCCCGTCCTCGCCCGTAGCGCCGCCTTCCGCTGACGGACCTGCGCTGACCCCGGCGCGGTCCTGATCCTGGCCGCGAACGTCTTCGGCCCCCCCTCCGGCGTTCGCGGTCAGGCCTTTCTCTTCAACTCCAGGAACGGATGCCTCTTCCCATGAACACACGTACGCTTCTCGCCGCTCTCGCGATCGCCTTGGCGCCCGCCGTGCTGCTTCCGCCTACCGCCGGCGCGCAAGCGCCGGTATATACCGGCACCTTCGACAATATTGCCGTACAGGGACATGATCCCGTGGCCTACTTCACCGACGGCAAACCGGTGAAAGGCACGAAGGCTTTCACGGCGACGTACAAGGGTGCCGAGTTCCGCTTCGCAAGTGCAGCGAACCGTGACGCCTTTCTTGAAAATCCCGATGCGTATGCGCCCCAGTTCGGAGGCTATTGCGCCTGGGCGGTCAGCCAGGGCTACACCGCGAAGGGCGATGCGAGACACTGGAAAATCGTCGAAGGAAAACTGTATCTCAACTACAACAGTGCGGTACAAAAAACGTGGGAAGGGGATATCCCGGGCTTCATCGCGTCCGCGAATACCCACTGGCCGACCCTCATCGACTAGGTCTGGCGAATCAGAAATGCGCGGCGCCGGAGGCTTGTCCCTCCGGCGCCGTTTCATTTCGAGGCAGGTGTGCGAGGCGGGGTGGACGGGTTGCGCCAGGCAGGCTCCGGCATCGCGGCGGGGAGGGTGGGGCCGGAGGGACAGCCGGTCGACGATCAGCAAGGACGCAAGTGCGCGCAACTGGGCGCGCTGGCGCCGACGTCTCAACTCTGATCGCGTAATCCTTGATTTCACAAAAGAAAAAGGGCGAGCTTGCGCTCGCCCTTTTGTATTTTGAAGTCGTCCGTAGACTTACTTCTTTTTCGCTTTTGCGGCCGGTTTTTTGGCCGGAGCTTTTGCAGGCTTAGCGGTTTTAGCGGCCGGCTTTTTCGCGGCGGCTTTCGGCGCAGCTTTTTTCACGGCAGGTTTTTTTGCGGCGGGTTTTTTCGCAGCAGGTTTTTTTGCAACAGCCATCTTCGATCTCCTTTGAGTGGCACGCCAATAATATGCTGATTCGCGGGAATGCAACTCC
>JBGTKN010000507.1:0-10003 GCA_041744615.1 Hyphomonas sp.
CGCTGGACGCCGCCAAGTCGCAGCTGAAAGACGCCGAACTGGCGCTCGCCCGAACGGCGGTGATTGCGCCCTTCGATGGCCGCGTGCGCGAACGCAGCGTCGACATTGGCCAGGTCGTCGCCCCGGGCCAGTCGCTCGGACGGATTTTCGGTAATGACGCGGTGGAGGTCTCTCTGCCGCTGAAGGATGCCGAACTGGGCCGGCTTGGCCTGCCGATCGCCTTTGCCGACAGCCCTGAGACGCCCGGACCCGAAGTGATCTTCACCGGCAATGTAGGCGGCGAGCCGCGTACCTGGCGCGGACAGGTCGTGCGCACCGGCGCCGCCGTCAATTCGCAGACCCGCCAGATCAATGTGATCGCCGAACTGAAGGATCCTTTCGGCAAGGGCGCCGACAATGGCGCGCCGATGGCGCCGGGATTGTTCGTGAACGCACAAATCCAGGGACGCAGTCTTGAAAACATCCTGGTCGCGCCGCGCTCGGCTCTGCGCGGGGACGACAAGCTGTTCATCGGCGATCCGGAAGCCGGCAAGCTGTCGATCCGCACCATCAATGTTGAGTTCTCGGACCGCGGCGGCGTATATTTCCATGAAGGCGCGGATGTCGGAGAACTCGCGCTGACAAGTCCCGTCCAGGCGCCGTTTGACGGCATGAGCCTGACGGTGATGCAGCGTATGGAAGACGGCACGGTGAAGGTACACAATCCACCCAAGCCGGCGGCAGGTACTGATACCGAAGTGGCCAAGGCCGAGACGGCCGCAGCGCCGGAAGGAGCCGCCCAATGAAGGGGATCGTTGCCTGGTTCGCGCGCAACTCGGTTGCTGCGAACCTGTTGATGTTCATTTTCTTTGCCGGCGGCGTGTTCGGCTACTCGTCGATGGAACGGGAAATGTTCCCGGTCGTGAAAGTTTCCGGCGCGTCGGTGTCGGTGGCCTGGACGGGCGCTTCGCCCCGCGACATCGAAGACCAGATCGTCACCCGGATCGAAGAGGCCGTCGCCGATATCAACGGGCTTGACCGGATCACGTCGATTGCCAGCGAAGGGCGCGGCGTCGTCAACATCCGCGGCCGCGACGATGTCGACATGGACACCTTCCTGGACGAAGTGAAACTGCGCGTCGACCAGATCAACAACCTGCCGCAAGCGGCCTTCCAGCCGCAGGTGCAGCGCTGGGAGCAGCGCCACTGGTTCATGGGCCTGGCGGTTCACGGCGACGTGGATGCCCGTACACTTCGCCGGATCGGCGACAAGGTACGCGACGATATCGCCGCCCTGCCCGGCGGCGAGCTGGCCGTACTGCAGGGCACCCTCGATGAACAGGTGAGCATCGAAGTTTCCGAAGAGTCGCTGCGCCGGTTCGGACTGAGCCTTGCGGATGTCGCAAACGCAGTGCGCCAGACTTCGCTCAACTCGTCCGGTGGCCGGATCGAGTCGCCGGTCGGCAACGTGTCGCTGACCGCCCGCAACCTCGCCGACACGGCCGACCAGTTCGGCGAGATTATCATTCGCCAGTCGAGTGACCAGGGCACGGTGCGTGTCTCGGATGTCGCGACCGTCATCGACGGCTTCGTCAGCGACAAGCTGCGCGCCACATTCAACGGGCGCACCACGGCGTTCGTGATGATTCCGGAACCGGACAACATGGACATCACGCGGTACGCCGCCGGTTTCCGCGACTATATCGAGCGCGCCAACAATCCTGCCAATGGCATCCTTCCAGAAGGCGTGAAGATCGACAAGCTTTGGGACGATTCCGAAACCTTCCAGGCGCGGATGGACCTGATTTCGTCCTCCGCCCTTTCAGGCGCGCTGCTCGTGATGATCGTGCTGCTGCTGTTCCTGCGCCCGATCGTTGCCTTCTGGGTCACGGTGGGAATTTTCACGGCCTTTGCCGGCAGCATCCTGTTCTTCCCCATGATGGGCGTGTCCTGGAACATCCTGTCGACCTTCGCCGTGCTTCTGGTGATCGGCGTGATCGTCGACGATGCGATCGTGGTCGGCGAGAACATCCATAAGGAAGTCGAGAGCGGCCGGCGTGAAGGCCTTGATGCGGCGATCATCGGCACGCAGCTGGTGATGAAACCGATAATCTTCGGCGTTCTGACAACCATCATCGCCTTCCTGCCCTGGGCCTTCGTCACCGGGCCGACGCGGATGTTCACGCAGCAGATCAGCTTTGTGGTCGTCATCGCCCTGGCGATCTCGATCGTCGAATGCCTGATGATCCTGCCAGCCCACCTTTCGCACATGAAGAAGCAGAAGTTCGAAGGCCCGACCGGCGGCTTCATGAAAGCCCAGCGCCGGATCGCCGATAGCCTCCTGTGGTTCGCCAATAACCTCTACCGGCCGGTTCTCGAGTTCGCGATCAAGTTCCGCTACGCCACGCTTGCCTTCTTCTTCTCAATATTTGCAGTCGCGATCTCGCTCCAGTCGAGCGGTCTGGTGCCGTTCAAGTTCATGCCGGAAATCGAGGCAGACCTCATCCAGGTCAGCATCACGATGCCGGATGGCACGCCGTTCGAGCGCATTGTTCAGGTGCGTGACCAGTTGCAGGCGGGCGTCGCGGCAGCAACTAAGGCGACCGATGTGCAGCACCCGGAGATCAACGGCGGACTGATCCGCGATGCCTCGATTGTCGCGGGCGGAACCAACGTTCAGGCCTGGATCAGCCTTGTGCCGCCCGAAGAGCGGCCCGAAGACGTTCGCTCGAAAGATCTTGCCGATGAACTGCGCAAGGCGACAGGCGACATTCAGGACGCCGAAGAGATCAATTTCGAATTCACCTTCAACAGGCCGGACACGGGCGTAACCTTCGCGCTCAGCCATCCCGACCTCGACCGGCTACGCGCGGCAGCCGATTACGTCAAAGCACACCTCGCGACCTACGCCGAAGTCTATGATATCACCGACAACCTCTCCTCGGCGGCGGAAGAGATCCAGATCACGCTGAAGCCCGGCGCCGAAACGCTGGGCATCACGCTGGCCGATGTCTCCAACCAACTGCGCCAGGCCTATTTCGGTGAGCTCGCCCAGCGCCTGCCGCGCGATGGCCAGGACGTGGAAGTGCGCGTTCGCCTGCCGCAGGAAGCCCGCGACGATCTCGACAGCCTCGGATCGATCCGTATCCGAACGATTGATGGCCGCGAAATCCCGGTAACCCAGGTGGCGGACTTCGAGTTTGCACCCGGCATCAACCGGATCGTGCGCCGAAACCGGGTCCGCTCGGTGTCTGTCTCGGCCGAAGTGCTCGGCGAGGGCGGCCGCCCACGGATCATGGAAGCCATGGAGAAAGATTTCTGGACGCAGTTCAAGCAGGAATTCCCGGACGTCACGCGCGGCGAGGCCGGCGGGTTTGAACAGGAACAGGAGTTCTTTGCCGAGATCCTCAAGCTGGTGCTGATTGCGATCGGGGCGATGTATATCCTGCTGGCGATCGGGTTCAGGTCATATGTCCAGCCGATCCTGCTGATGATGGCCCTGCCCTTCGCCTATTGTGGCGCGATCATCGGCCTCGCGCTTACCGGCACGCCGATGGCTATGTTTGCCTTCTTCGGTATTGCTGCCGCCGCCGGCGTCGTGATCAACGACAACCTCGTGCTCGTCGACTATGTCAACAGGCGCCGTGACGAAGGCGCCGGCGCCGTTCAAGCGCTGGTGGATGCCGGCGTGTCGCGGTTCCGGCCGATACTGCTCACATCGCTGACGACATTCGTCGGCCTTGCGCCCATCCTGTTTGAGAAATCCGTGCAGGCACAATTCCTTCAGCCGATGGTTGTCTCGCTGGCCTATGCGGTGGGCTTCGCCTTGTTCGTTTCGCTGCTGATGGTGCCGGCGATGTATGCGATCGGCGTAGAGATCGGGCGCATCTTCGCCTGGACCTGGGGCGGAAGGCCTTACCGGAATATCGGAGAAGGCTATTCGGGGCATGCGACTGTTGATGACGACGAGTTGATCGGCACCAGTGCGGCAGGCGGATATGGCCGCCCGGCGCCGGCCGAGTAGGTAGAGTAACAAACCAATTTCATACGCCCGGCCGCCGACGGCAGGGTCTTCCAGGAGTGTTTCGATGAACAGACTAATGCTCGGCGTAGCTTCGCTCGCGCTCATCACGGCGTGCGCCCACCCCAAGGATACGGCGCCCGAGGCGCCCGCCGCGGCGCTCGCTGGCGCCAAACCGGTGCAGGAACTGAAACTTTCCGCGCCGGATGTCTGGGGCGACTGGGGGCTGAACCCCGACGCTGGCGATGCCAGCGTGAAGCCGGGCGACGACTTCAACGCCTATGCCAACGGCACCTGGATTGCCCAGATGGAAATCCCCGCCGACCGGTCGCGCTACGGCTCGTTCGACCTGCTGCGCGAGAAGTCCGAGCAGCGCGTGAAATTCATCATTGATGACCTCGCCGCAACTTCGCCCGCCATCGACACGCCGGAAGGCAAGGTTGGCGCGATCTACAATGCCTATATGGACACAGACGCGATCAATGCGGCGGGCCTCGCGCCAGTGCAGCCCTATTTCGACAAGATCGACGCGATCGCCACCCTGGAAGACCTCACGAAACTGACGGCCACCGTGGGCTATGCCTCGCCGATCAACGGCTTCGTATTTGTCGATGACAAGGATCCTGAAACCTACATCTTCCAGATGTCGCTCGGCGGCCTCGGCATGCCGGACCGCGACTATTACCTGAAAGATGACGAGAAATCGGTCGAACTGCGCGCCAAGTATGTGACGTTGTTGACCAACATGCTCGGCAAGGCTGGTTATGCCGATGCGGCCGCGGAAGCCGCGAAAGTGATGGCGTTCGAAACCGAGATTGCCAAGGTAAACTGGGATCGCACTGTCTCGCGCAATCCGGAAATCACCTACAACAAGCTGACAAGGGACGAGTTCCTTGCATTGGCCGGGACGTTTCCCGCCGCCGTAGCACTCGATACGATCGGCGTCGGCAATGAGACGCATTTCCTGGTCTCTGAAATTCCTCCGACGGCGGACGAACTTGCTGCGGCCAATCTCACGGCTGAAGATGCCGCAAAGCTGGGCGGCGGCTTCCCGGCCATGTTTGCCCTCGCGGCAGACACACCGCTTGATACGTGGAAAGCCTATCTCAAGGCACACTTCCTGATCGATCACGCCGACGTCCTGCCGACAGAGATCGACAACGCCGTGTTTGATTTCTACGGCACCGCGCTGCGCGGCCAACCGGAACAGCGCGAGCGCTGGAAGCGCGGTGTGACGACTGTTGAAGGCACTCTGGGAGAAGCCGTCGGCAAGGTGTTTGTCGAACGCTACTTCCCGCCCGAGAACAAGGCGGCGATGGACCAGCTCGTTGTCAACTTGCGCGGGGCTATGGCAGCGAATCTCGCGGAGCTTCCGTGGATGAGCGATGAAACGAAAGCCAAGGCAGCCGAGAAACTGAGCACGTTCAATCCGAAGATCGGCTACCCGGACAAGTTCGAGACCTATGATACGCTGATGGTCAGCGACAATGCTCTCGACAACGCCATGGCCGCCGCCAAGTGGGGCATGGAGGACAACCTGTCCTGGCTCGGCACCAAGGTGGACAAGTCCCGGTGGTTCATGACCCCGCAGACGGTTAATGCCTATTACAATCCGAGCTTCAACGAGATCGTGTTCCCCGCAGGCATCCTGCAGCCGCCCTTCTTCAACCTGTCGGCTGACCCGGCCGTGAACTATGGCGGCATCGGCGGCGTCATCGGCCATGAGATGGGCCACGGCTTCGACGACCAGGGCGCCAAGTATGACGCTTACGGCGCGTTCCAGAGCTGGTGGACCGATACCGATCTTGCCGCCTTCCGCATGCTGACGGATGCGCTGGTGGCACAGTATGACAGATTTTGCCCGCTGGACGACGGCACGACCTGCGTGAACGGCCGGTTGGGCCTCGGCGAGAATATCGGCGACCTGGGCGGTCTTTCGATGGCCCACAGAGCCTACAAACTGAGCCTCGACACGAACGGCGACGGCACGATCAGCGCTGATGAAGAACCCCCGGTGATCGGCGGTTATACCGGCGACCAGCGCTTCTTCCTTGGCTGGGCCCAGATCTGGCGTGCCAAGTACCGCGAGGAAGCCTTGCGCCAACAGCTCAAGACCGGCCCGCACTCGCCGCCGGAGTACCGGATCAACGGCGTGGTCCGGAACTTCGACGAATGGTACGAAGCGTTCGATGTGGGTCCCGAAGACGCCCTTTACCTGCCGCCGGAAGAACGGATCCGGATCTGGTAAGGGTTAACATCCTTCATAATCTGCGGCCGCATGCGGGAATCTGTCGTGCGGCCGCAGTCTCCTCTTAACTGGCGCAGTTTATGCATCTTCTCAGGCGAGTTGTTCCATTCTGCTGCCGGAAGTCTGCTGACCATGTCCCTGCTGCCCCGCCTCTTCGGTTCCAAGAAGACTGCGCCGGTCGAGTCCGCGCGGGTGGATCAGGTTGCCGCTGCGATCCCGGACAGCGCCCGTCCGGTCCGCGTGCAGGTCTACCGCGAAGCCTATATCACTTATGAATCGGGCTATCGCCGCAAGGGCGTGGTGATGGATTTCACCGATACCGGCCTGCGCATCCGCTTTCCGACCAATGAACGCCTACCCGCCGTTGTGGCCGTCAATGCCCGCTCGGTCGGCATCGAGGGTGAAGCCGATGTGGTCTGGCAGAAGAATACCGAAGCCGGCCTGCGCCTGCGCAGCTGACCACAAGGTTTCGCGTCCCGAGCGATCCTGCTTGCCAAAATTCGTCATCGGCGCACTCTGACCCTGCGTTAATCGCAGAAAAGGAAGCGCCCTATGTCCATCATGAAATCAGAAGAGATCATGGCCGAGTCCTCGAAGTCTTTCGAGGACGCGATCCAGGTTGCCGTCAGCCGGTTCTCGAAAACCGTGCGCGGACTCGCTTCGTGCCACGTCAATGCGATGTCCACGACGATCCGGGACGGCAAGATCGACATGTACCGCGTCAACATGCAGATGACCTTCCAGGTCGATGCGGCGCCCGAGAAATCCGGCAACGGCAAGAAGAAAAAATAGCGCCGGACGCGAAGTTCGCACGAGGGGATGGCGGCCGACGCGGCGGACCTATATTCACGCTTGTAACAAGCGTGGAGCTCCCGCATGCGCCGTCCCCTTCCCCTTATTGCCCTCACCGCCCTTCTGGCGGCCGCCTGCGGCGCACCTGCCGTCGGCGAACCGCCGTCCCCCGCCTCCGCGAAAGAAACCTCGTCCATGTCCGCCACCGAATTCACGTCCATCAACGGCAAACCGCTTGACCTCACCGCGCTCGGCGCCAAGGCCATCCTGGTGGTGAACACGGCGTCGAAGTGCGGGTTTACGCCGCAATACACCGGCCTGCAGGCGCTCTACGAGGACAAGAAGGACGAGGGCCTGATCATCGTGGGCGTGCCGTCCAATGATTTCGGATCGCAGGAGCCCGGCACGGAAGAGGAAGTGAAAACCTTCTGCGAGATCAATTACGGCGTCACCTTCCCGCTGACAAAAAAATACGCGGTCAAGGGCGCCGGCCAACACCCCTTCTATGCGGCCGCGGTGGACGCGCTCGGCAAGGAGGCAGAGCCCGGCTGGAACTTCCACAAGATCCTCGTCAAGGGCGATGGCACGCCGATCAAGGCCTACAATTCCAAAGTGAAGCCGGACGACGCAAACCTGATGGCTGATATCGACGCCGCGTTGAAAGGCTGAAGCCTGCCCGGCCTTGACGAACGGGCGCTGGCAGCGCCTAAGTCTCTTTATTGCACCCGCTAAGAAACTACAGGAAGGAATGCCCCCATGTCCGATAAAGATCCCGTCGTCATCGTCGGTATGGCCCGCACCCCGATGGGCGGCCTGCTCGGCGACCTCGCCAGCTTTTCCGCCAACGAACTGGGCGCGCTGGCGGTGAAAGCGGCCGTCGCCGAAGCCAAGTTGAAACCCGGCGAAGCCAACGAGATCATCATGGGCAACTGCCTGCCCGCCGGACAGGGCCAAGCCCCGGCCCGCCAGGCCGGTATCAAGTCCGGCGAAGACAAGGGCCTGGAGGCCACCACGATCAACAAGATGTGCGGCTCCGGCATGCAGGCGGCCGTGATGGGCCGCAACGCGATCCTCGCGGGCGACGCCAATATCGTCATCGTCGGCGGTATGGAATCTATGACCAACGCGCCGCACCTGCTGAACGTGCGCAAAGGCCACAAGTACGGCACGATGGGCGCGGAGGACCATATGGCGCTCGACGGCCTGACGGACGCCTACGCCAAAGGCCCGATGGGCGTGTTCGCCGACAAGATTGCCGGCGAGTATCAGTTCACCCGCGAGCAGCAGGATGCCTACGCGCTCGAGACGCTGACCCGTGCCCAGAACGCCACCAAGACCGGCAAGTTCAAGCGCGAAATCACGCCTGTCACCATCAAGGGCAAGAAGGGCGATGTGGTCATCGATACCGATGAACTGCCCCGCACCGCGATGCCGGAGAAGATCCCGACGCTTAAGCCTGCCTTCTCGAAGGACGGCACAGTCACCGCCGCCAACGCCTCGGCGATTTCGGACGGCGCCGCTGCCCTCGTGCTGATGCGCGAATCCGAAGCCAAGAAGCGCGGCCTGAAACCGCTCGCGCGCATCGTCTCTTCGTCCAGCCACGCCCATGAGCCGGAATACTTCACCACAGCGCCTGTGCCCGCCATGAAGAAGGCGCTCGCGAAAGCCGGCTGGAAGATCGAGGACGTGGACCTCTGGGAGGTCAACGAGGCCTTCGCCGTCGTCCCGATGATAGCGATGAAGGAACTCGGAATCAGCCATGACCGCGTCAACGTGAATGGCGGCGCCTGCGCCATGGGCCACCCGATCGGAGCGTCCGGCGCCCGCGTGCTGATCACGCTGATCGCGGCGATGGAAGACCGCGGTGCCAAGAAGGGTGTGGCCTCGCTCTGCATCGGCGGCGGCGAAGGCATCGCGATGGCGGTCGAGCGCGTCTGACCTTCGCATCGCCCAAAGGGCTGAAACCCGGCCCGGACGATGCGAAACGGCATCGTCCGGGTTTTTTGTTTCAGGGATGAAGACCCATGCCGCTCCAGAACCGTGTCGATCCGTTTGGCAAAGTGTATGCCGTGCCTGACCGCGGCCTGTTCATGGGTAACCGGGGTGGCTGTTTCCACCGCGAGGACCAGACGCTGAAGGACCGGCACTGGACCAGCAGGCGGTGGATCATCTGTGTACTAAGCTTCAAGAATCGCAGGCGTGCCCTGATGCAGCCGGGGCTGTATACAGAGCTGTTTTTCTTCGATGAGGCGACCGCGCTGGCGGGCGGACACCGGCCCTGCTTCGAATGCCGGCGCGCCGAGGCTAGCGCCTTCAGGGACAGTCTCGTCCGGCTTGGACACCTGCGGGCGAATGACACTATCGACAAGCTCGACGGACTTGCTGCAGGCGATATCCAGGCTGTGCTGAGCGGCGCCCGGCCGCGCGAGGTTGTTGTGCCCTCCGCCCTGCCCGATAGCGCGATGTACGCGAGCGGCGGCGCGGCCTACCTCAAGCATGACGGCGCGGCGCGCGCCTGGTCTTTCAAGGGGTATGGGGCGCGCCAACCGCTGCATGCCTCCGGCGAACGCCTGACACCGTACATCATCTGCGAAGCCTTTCGCGCCGGCTATAGACCCATCCTCCATTCCTCGGTGACACCTTGACCCCTCCGCCTACTGAAGAAGAAATTATCGCCCATTTCCGGGAGCAGGCCGTGTTCTGCGCCGGGCTTGGGTCTCCCTTCATGGAGCAGCTCTGCGACGTGATGGCCGATGACATCGAGGCAGGCGGGCCCGTGGCGGCGCTGATAGCGGGCTGGCCCACCAATCCGAGGCGGGACGCCTTGTCGCTGCGGATTGCAGGCTACCTGCATCACAGCGTGCTGGCCGGCGCGGCAACAGATCTGGCTGCAGTCTATCCCGCACAGGACAAGGCGTGGACAATGGACAAGGTTTGGCCGCTGGCCCAGGACTGGCTTGCGG
>JBGTKN010000508.1:0-1827 GCA_041744615.1 Hyphomonas sp.
CTTCCAGCGCTTCGGCGCGGGCCCAGAGGTGAAACGGTGCGTCACAAGCGGACGGCGCCAGGGCAGGCATCTTCGCCAGCGCGCCTTTCCAGTCGTGCGCGGCGAGCGCATCGCGGATCAACGCGTCACGCAGGCCGGCAGCGAGATAGGATTCGAGGGCGGCTGGAGGCTGCCAGGACGAGTTGGAAGCTTGCAGCGCGCGCAGCACCCTCTGCGCGGCGTTCCAGTCGCCCGCTGCGCCGAGGTCCCAGACAGTCTGAATCAGGGCGGGCGCCGGTTCGAGACTGGACTCGGTATCGGCCGGCTGCTCGGCGGCTCTGGGAATCCCGATCGAGAACACGCCTTCGGTCTCCGCCGACGCCGGAGCCAGGGCGGTGCAGAGCGCGAAACTGGCGCTCAGTATTGCCGTGCCGAGGATCCGCGCCGGAAGCTTCATTTCTGGTTGATCCGGTCTCGCATGTAGCGGGCGATCAGGGCGAGGGCGGCGGCGAGGGCGAACAGCGCCGCGGCGATGGTGAGGATCCATCCCCAGGGCGCCTTGCCAGAAGTCATGCGGGCTTTTTCAGCGGGGCTCAGGTTGCCGATCTCGAAGCTGTTGTCGGAGGTCTGCGTGACGACGGTCGCAGCGTGCTCGCGCCAGACGGCGGCGCCGCCGCGAACCTGGCTCCAATGGCTGGGTTGGACCAGCGCGCGGGTCGAGGCGAGCAGCTGGCCGCCGGTCTCGGCGGTCAGCAGCGTGACAAGCCGTCCGGGATGGCCGGGCGATTCGCCGGCGATCAGCAAGCCGTTATCGCCCAGGTCGAGGGTCGAGACATTCCGCCTGAAACCGCCAGACGACAGGCTCGACAGGTTGAGTTCGGTCGGCAGGAAGCCTTTCAGGTCGGGCCGGGCGCCGACAACGAGCGTGTGGGTATCCGGAAGCTCGAGGCCGAAGCCGAAGGTCGTGTCGGTGAACACCGTGCCGTAGATCTGGCCGAGCCGCGCGGCCAGCGTCCAGACGGCAGCGGCCGTATTGCTGCCGGTGTCGGCCGCGAGGATCGAGAAGGGCGCGGCGCCGGCGCCGGTATAGGGAAAGCCGGCCTGGGACAGCAGGGCGAGGTTGGGCAGTTCGACATACTGGTCGGCTGCCGGCAAGGTCAGCGTCGAGGTATCCTTGAGGATGAAGGCGAAGTGGCGGGAATTGCGCGCGGCGCATTCGCCCGCCGCTCCGGCCGACAGTTCTACCGCGAAACGCACATGGTTCCCGCCGGGGCGGAAGGCGTTGGCCGGAAGGCCGATCTGGTAGCCGGGCGTGACTTCGCCGTCCGGATTGGTCAGCCGGATGGCACGCTGGAACTCATCGTTGACCAGTATGTTGACGACCGACTTGTCGTCGAGCCCGGCGCCGTAGGCGAAGTCGAGCGAGAGGAGCACTTCGCTCTTGTCCCGGAAACGGACGTCTGCTGGCAGTTCGAAGACAAGATTTGCCTCGCCGTGTTCCTTACCGAGCACGGAGGAATTGGCGAGGCCGAGATCCTTCAGCGTGTAGCGCGCATCGGTGCGCAGTGTCTGCGTTGCGGCCAACAGGTTGCCCTTCGGCACTTCGTCCGGCGACAGGATCAGCGAGGCGGTGTCGGACAGCGGGAAGTTGCCGGCGGCGAGCGCGCGCACGGCGCCATCGATGGCCGCCGGCGAGCGCCCGGACGCCACGATCAGAAAACGTGACGGGTCGGCGGGGGAGGGCCCGATCGACAGCCACGAGTCTTCGCCCTTCAGGCCCGCGATTTGCGCAGGCGCTATGCCGGCAAGCTGTTCCGGCGTACCGATGGCGATCAGGTCGGTGCGGGC
>JBGTKN010000509.1:0-8462 GCA_041744615.1 Hyphomonas sp.
AATGACGGCAAACGGGCCCAGACCAAGATGATGCTGGAGAAATTCCGCAAGCAGGCCGCCGAACTGGAAATCCAGCGCGGCGATATCGAGACCGCGCTGACCGAACTCTATAAAGGCATCGAATGGCTGGAAGACCTCGTAGCCAATAACGGCCCGTCGGAAGAGACCAAGCGCCAGGCGCATGCCTACGAACAGGTCGCCCGCAAGCAGCTCGACGAAGTCTGAGAACCGGCTACCGGTACAAATGTAGACAACCAGGCGTGTTGGAATGACTTTTCCAACACGCTTTGCCATTCAAGGCCGCAAACTTCCTGTTTGAGAGGACCTTTCCCCAATGCCCCGTTATGACGCCCCCGTCCGCGACATGCAGTTCGTGCTTCATGAAGTCCTGCAGCTGCAGAACTATTCGAACCTTCCGGGTTTTTCCGATGCAACCCCCGAGACGATCGACCAGATTCTCGAAGAGGGCGCGAAATTTGCCAAGAACGTTCTGTTTCCGCTGAGCGCCATCGGCGACCGGCAGGGCTGCAAACGCAATGCGGATGGCAGCGTGAAGACGCCGGACGGATTCCCGGACGCCTACCAACAGCTGGTCGAGAATGGCTGGCCGTTGCTGGCCGCGCACCCGGAAATGGGCGGGCAGGGCCTGCCGCATGCGGTCAACATCGCCTGGACCGAGATGGTTTCGGCCTCGAACATGGCGTTCGGGATGTATCCGGGCCTCACCCACGGTGCCTATCAGGCGCTGATGGCGGGCGGTTCGAATGAACTGAAGCAGAAATACGGGCCCAAGATGGCCTCGGCCGAATGGGCCGGCACAATGAACCTGACCGAGCCGCATTGCGGCACCGACCTTGGCCTGATGAAGACGAAAGCCGTGCCGAACGGCGATGGCAGCTACCGGATTACCGGCCAGAAGATCTGGATTTCCGGCGGCGAGCAGGACCTGACCGAGAACATCATTCACCTTGTGCTTGCCCGGATCGAAGGCGCGCCGGAAGGCATCAAGGGCGTTTCGCTTTTCGTGGTGCCGAAGTTCCTGGTCAATGATGACGGCACGCTCGGTGCGCGTAACGCGGCGAGCTGTGGCGGTCTTGAAGAGAAGATGGGCATCCACGGCAACGCGACCTGCGTGATGAACTATGACGGCGCAACCGGCTGGCTGGTCGGCGACGAACACAAGGGCATGCGCACGATGTTCGTGATGATGAACGAGGCCCGCCTCGGCGTCGGCTTGCAGGGCCTGTCGCAGGCCGAGATCGCCTATCAGAACGCCCTTGATTTCGCGAAAGACCGCGTGCAGGGCCGCTCTCTCACTGGCACGCAGGCACCGGACAAGCCGGCCGATCCGATCATCGTGCATCCGGATGTGCGCCGGATGCTCCTGGAGCAGAAAGCCTTCATAGAAGGCGCCCGAGCTTTTGCTTATTGGGCGGCCTTCCAGGGCGACCTGCAGCACAAGTCACCCGACGAGAAGGTGCGCGAGCGCGCCGGCGATTACATGGCGCTGCTGACGCCCGTGGTGAAAGCCTACCTGACCCACAAGGGTCTCGAGAGCGCCAACCTCGGCCTGCAGGTTCATGGCGGATCGGGGTTCACGCGCGAGTGGGGGCTTGAGCAGATCGTCCGCGATTGCCGGATCACGCTGATCTATGAAGGCACCAATGGCGTGCAGGCTCTGGACCTTGTCGGCCGCAAGCTGGGCGCCAATGGCGGCCGCGCGGTGTTCAGCTTCTTTGCCGAGATCGACGAGTTCGTCGCCTCGGCCGAAGCAACGCCCGGCATGGAACTTTACCTCGAAGGCTTGAAGACGGCGCGCGCGCAGCTGCAGGACGGCACGATGTGGCTGATGCAGAACGGCATGAGCGACTTCAACAATGCCGGCGCCTCCAGCCATGACTACCTGCACCTGATGGGCCTCACCGCGCTCGCCTACATGTGGGCGCGGATGGCGAAGCTCTCGCTGGAGAAGGCAAACACCAAGGACCCGTTCTATGCCGCGAAGCTCGCCACGGGGCGATATTTTGTGGAGCGGATGCTGCCGGATACGGCGTCGCACCTTGCCAAGGTAAAGACCGGCGCGGGCGCGATGATGGCAGTAACAGAGGCCCAGTTCTGATAGGGTTCAGATACATTCCTGACGCTGCGGCACGGATGGCGAAACCGAGCCGCAGCGACTAAATGCTGACGTGAACGTAAGCGGCAACCCGCGTGCCGCACCCGGCCTGGAGATTGCCTGATGTTTGAAAGCCCCCTGAACGTTCCGAAATCTGCCTGGCGGCAGGATGAGGAATTGGACATTTTCGCCGATGCCGTCGGCCAGTTCTTCGAAAAGGAATGTGCGCCGCATGTGCCGGCCTGGCGCAAGGCGGGCGTCGTTCCGCGCGACATCTGGAGGAAGGCGGGCGAGATGGGTCTGCTCGGCGCGTCCGTGCCGGAAGAATACGGCGGCGCGGGCGGGGATTTCCGCCACGAGGCCATTATCATCGAGCAGCAGCAGTGGAAGGGCATCGACGGGTTCGGCATAACGCTGCACAACGCCATCATCGCGCCCTACATCACCGCCTATGGCACCGAGGAACAGAAGCGCCGCTGGCTGCCGAAAATCTGCTCGGGCGAGATCGTCACCGCGATTGCGATGACCGAGCCGGGCGCGGGCTCGGACCTGCAGAACATCAAGACGACGGCGAAGCGTGACGGCAATGAATATGTCGTCAATGGCTCGAAGACTTTCATCTCGAACGGTCAGACCGCCAACCTCATCCTCGTCTGCGCCAAGACCGACCCGACCAAGGGCGCCAAGGGCATCTCGATCGTCTGTGTAGAGACCGACCCGGTCGAGGGCGAAGGCGGCTTCCGCCGCGGACGTAACCTCGACAAGGTCGGCCAGCATGCGGCCGATACGTCCGAACTGTTCTTCGACGAAGTCCGCGTGCCGGCGACGCACCTCCTCGGCGACGAGGAAGGCAAGGGCTTCATCCAGCTGATGCAGAAACTGCCGCAGGAGCGGCATATCATCGGCTTGCAGGGCATCGGCATGATCGAGCGCGCGATCCACGAGACGGTCGCCTATGTGAAGAGCCGCAAGGCTTTCGGCGGCACGATCTGGGATTTTCAGAACACGCAGTTCAAACTGGCCGAGTGCAAGACCGAGGCGACCGTAGCCAAGGTGTTCATGGATCACTGCACGGAACTGCTGCTTCAGGACAAGCTCGACGCGGCAACCGCGTCGATGTCTAAGTACTGGGTTTCGGACCTGCAGTGCAAAATCATCGACGAGTGCCTGCAGCTGCATGGCGGGTTTGGCTATATGGACGAGTATCCGATCGCCCAGATGTATGCCGACGCCCGCGTACAGCGCATCTATGGCGGCGCCAACGAAGTTATGAAGATGCTGATCGCGAGGACTCTTTAAGCTGTCATGCCCGACCGGCACCTCCTTCGAGATGTATTTCCGACTCCGGCGCGCAGCTCGGTGTCGCTCGGATTTGAACTTCTGGAGCTGGATGCCAAGGCGATGACCACGCGCGTCCGGTTCAATGGCAGTCCAGACTTCACCAATCCTGCCGGATACATCCAGGGCGGCTATCTCGTCGCCATGATGGACGATACCATCGGCATGCTCACTACCGTCAAGGCCGGAACTTCGAAATATCCGTCCACGGTGGACCTGCACACGCATTTCCTGCGCCCGGTGCGCGTCGGCGTCATCGAAGTCGCCGCGCGTCTGCGCAACATCGGTCGCGCAATGATCTTCGCCGAGGCCGATCTCTTTGACGCGCGCGGCAAGGAAGCTGCCCGCGCCACCGCCTCACTCACCCTCAACCCGGTGAAAGCACCGGCGCCCACATCCTGATCCCCCGAAAGGAGCTTTCAAAATGCCCGAAGCCTATATCTACGACGCCGTGCGCACGCCGCGCGGAAAAGGCAAATCCAGCGGCGCGCTGCATGAAATCACTGCGCTAAGCCTCGGCACGCAGGTGCTGCAGGCCATCCGTGACCGGAACAATCTCGACACGTCCAAAGTCGACGATGTCGTGTTCGGCTGCGTCTCGCCGGTCGGTGAACAGGGCGGTGACATCGCCCGCATCGCAGTGCTGAACGCCGACTACGCCGAGACCACCGCCGGCGTGCAGGTCGACCGCTTCTGCGCCTCGGGACTCGAAGCGTGCAACATGGCCGCTTCAAAAGTGATGACCGGCGAGGCCGACATGGCCATCGGCGGCGGCGTCGAGAGCATGAGCCGCGTGCCGATGGGCGCGGCGGGTGGCGCCTGGTCGACCGACCCGCAGATCGCGCTGAAATCCTACTTCACGCCGCAAGGCATCGGCGCCGACACGATCGCCACGAAGTACGGCTTTTCGCGCGATGATGTGGACGGGTTCGCCGTCGAGAGCCAGCGCCGCGCGGCGCAGGCCTGGAAGGAAGGCCGCTTTTAAAAATCGGTCGTGCCCGTGCGCGACCAGATGGGCGGCGTCCGCCTTGCGCATGACGAGTTCATGCGGCCCGACACGACGATGCAGACGCTGGCGGCGCTGGAGCCATCCTTCGCCGGCATGGGCGGCATGGGCTTCGACGAAGTTATCAAGCAGCGCTATCCGGAACTCGAGAAGATCAACCACGTGCACCATGCCGGCAACTCGTCAGGCATCGTGGATGGCGCCTCGGCCGTGCTGTTCGGCTCCAAGGACATGGGTGAGGCGATGGGCCTGAAGCCGCGAGCGCGCGTGCGTGCTATGGCGTCGATCGGCTCCGAGCCCGGCATCATGCTGACCGGTCCGACCTATGTGACCCAGAAGGTGCTGAAAAAGGCCGGCATGAATGTCGGCGACATTGACATCTACGAGCTGAACGAGGCCTTCGCCTCGGTCGTGATGCTGATGATGAAGCTGCTCGGAATTCCGCACGAGAAGATGAACGTCAACGGCGGCGCCATCGCCATGGGCCACCCGCTGGGCGCCACCGGCGGCATGATCCTCGGCACCGTGCTTGACGAACTGGAGCGTACCGACAAGGAAACGGGCCTCATCACCCTCTGCGTCGGCGCCGGAATGGGCACCGCGACGATCATCGAACGCGTTTGATCCCCTCACTGATTGATTGGAACTCAGAAAATGAATCTCGAAACATTCAAATGGGACATCGATGCCGATGGCATAGCGCATGCCGTTTTCGATGTGCCCGGCCGCAGCATGAACACGCTGACCGGCAAGGCGGTCTCCGACATCATCGCGATCACAAAGGAAGTCGCCTTCAATGACGCGATCAAGGGTCTGGTGCTCTCCTCCGGCAAGGCGAGCGGTTTCTGCGCCGGCGCTGACCTCGGCGAAATGGGCGACCGTGCGGGCGCAGGCGGCGAGAAGAAGCCGAAGTCCGTGGACGAACAGAAGAAGGAGCAGTTCGACGCCGGTTTCTCGCTGAACGGCACGCTGCGCAAGCTGGAGACCTGCGGCAAGCCGGTCGCCGTGGCGCTTAACGGTCTCGCCCTCGGCGGCGGACTCGAAGTGGCGCTCGCCTGTCATTACCGTGTCGCGGCGAATGACAATCCGAAGCTGCAGTTCGGCCTGCCGGAAGCCAAGATCGGCCTACTTCCGGGCGCCGGCGGAACCCAGCGCCTGCCGCGCCTTGTTGGCATCCAGGCGGCCTTGCCGTTGATCCTGCAGGGCGAAAGCTTCACCGCCGAGCAGGCGAAATCCATGGGCGTGGTGAACGAACTTGCTTCGTCCTTGGAAACGGTTGCCCGCGCGAAAGCCTGGGTGAAGGCCAATCCGAAGGCGAAGGCGCCGTGGGACGAAAAGGGCTACAAGGTTCCGGGCGGCGTGCCGCACAAGTCGCCGGGCGTCGGTCAGGTGGCGACGATGGCGAACATGATGCTGTCGGCAAAGACCTATGGCAACTATCCGGCCCAGAAGAATATCCTCTCCTGCATTTATGAAGGCATCCAGGTGCCGATCGATGCCGGGTTGCGCATCGAGACGCGCTATTTCATCAACACGCAGCAGCGCCCAGAAGCCAAGGCGATGATCCGCTCGTTGTTCCTGTCGATGCAGGAACTCGGCAAGGGCGCGAACCGCCCTGCGGGTCATCCGAAGACGGAGTTCAAGAAGATTGCCGTTATTGGCGCCGGCCTGATGGGGGCAGGGATTGCCTATGTGCAGGCGAAGGCCGGTATCCCGACCGTGTTGGTCGACGTCTCGAAAGAAGCGGCAGAGAAAGGCAAGCAATACTCCGTACGCCTTGTGGAAAAAGATGTCTCGCGCGGCAAGATGACGAAGGAGAAGGGCGACGCGCTGCTCTCCCTGATCACCGCCACAGACAACTATGACGACTTCAAGGGCTCTGACCTCGTCGTCGAGGCGGTCTACGAGAACGAGGAGCTGAAAGCGAAGATCACGAAGCAGGCGGAAGCCGTGCTGGGCGAGGATGCCGTGTTCGGCTCCAACACCTCGACACTGCCGATCACCGGCCTTGCGAAGGCTTCGAAGCGCCCGGCGAACTTTATCGGTATCCACTTCTTCTCGCCGGTCGAGCGGATGGGTCTGGTCGAGATCATCAAGGGCAAGGAGACAAGCGAGGCGACGCTGGCGAAGGCGATCGACTATGTGCTGGCGATCCGCAAGACGCCGATCGTGGTCAATGACAGCCGCGGCTTCTACACCTCGCGCTGCTTCGGTACCTACACGCGCGAAGGCATGGAGATGCTGGGCGAAGGCATAAAGCCGGCGATCATCGAGAACGTGGGCCGCCAGGCCGGCATGCCGATGGGCGCGCTGGAAGTCTCCGACTCCGTTGGCCTCGACACGGCGCTGAAAGTGACGCGCGCGATGGCTGAAGCCACCGGCGTTGATCTGCAGACGGATGAACGCACCAACTTCCTTGCCTGGCTGGTCGAAGACCAGGGCCGCGTTGGCCGCAAGGCGGGCAAGGGCTTCTATGACTATGACGAGAAGGGCAAGCCGTTCCGTCTCTGGCCGGACATCAACAAGCAGCTCGAAATCAAGATCGACGAGTGCCCGCCGGCGCTGAAGAAGGAACTGACGAACCGCTTCCTGGTGCGCCAGGCCGTTGAGGTGGCCCGCTGCTTCGAGGAAGGCGTGATCACCGATGCGCGCGACGCGGATATCGGCTCGATCCTCGCCTGGGGCTTCGCCCCGTTCACCGGCGGCTGCTGCTCCTATGTCGACCTGATCTGGGGCATAAAGGAATTCGTCGCCGAAGCCGATCGTCTCGCCGACAAGTATGGCGACCGCTTCCGCCCGAACAAGCTGCTGCGCGACATGGCTGCCAAAGGCGAAGGCTTCTACGACCGCTTCCCGCCGGCTGGAACGAAAGCGAAAGTGGCGGCTTAACGACGCCGGCGTTGCTAAAAACAAGTTGGGCGGCGAGGCATCAAAACCTTGTCGCCTTTTCTTTTTTGGATTGACCAAACAGGCGTTTCTGTGAAGTAATTCACCTGCGCATTACAAAAGAAAAAGCGCATCAACAAAAGCTGGGGAATACCAAAATGTTGAAATATTTGTGCGCGGCAGCCGCCGCGCTCGCCCTTTGTGCGTGCGAAACTACATCGAGCCGTCCGTACACACCGTCAACCTCCAATATCATGGCCTTCCAAAGCGCACTCAAGGAAGACGGGACAAAGGTTCAACTCGCATCGTTTACCATGGCGGTAGGCGTCGATGAATCGCTCACTTGCCGCGCACTCGGCGCGCTCGAAGTGGCGCCCGGCAAAACGCCCGTACGATTTGTCGAAAGCGCGATGCGGGACGAACTGTTCGCAGCAGGCGTGTATGATCAGACAAAAGGAAGCCTGATCAAAGGCGAACTCACCGAACTCAAGTTCAATTCGATGGGAACAGGTTCTTGGAACATCGCGCTGAAATTGACGTCCGAGGATCTTCCGAGCGGATACACTGTGAGCACTGCTTACAAATTCAAGACCAGCTATAGCGCAATCAAGGCTTGTCAGAACGTGATCGACGCTTTCACTCCAGCCGTGCAGGAACTGATCGGTTCTGCAGTGGCGCATCCTGAGTTTAAGACGCTCAGCGGTTCTGAAGTCGTAAACTCCGGTTCCTGATCCTTCGTCAATTGAATGAAAAAGCCGGAGCATCGATGCTCCGGCTTTTTTGTTTGTTGGCGGAGTAGCTTTCCGTTCTTAGTCGCCTCGATGGCTTTTGATCGAGGGCGACGCAATCGGGTCAATCAAGGAACAAAGGGGCAGCTTGCGCTGCCCCATCCTCAGTTCAAGAAAATCCGATCCCGGATTACTTCTTTGCGCGGTTCCACCAGCCGGTCTTGCGGGGGCCTTCGGGTTGAGGCGCGGGCGCCGGGATGGTTTCGGGAGCCGGGGCGGACAGCGGGGTTTCGGCTTCGGCCATTGCCGGTTCGGGTTCCGCTTCCGGTTCGGGCGCTTCGATCACGGGGGCGGGCTCGGCGGGCGGCGCTTCGGCCTTGGCTTCCGC
>JBGTKN010000510.1:0-1659 GCA_041744615.1 Hyphomonas sp.
GTGCCGGAAGCGCGCGGGCTGGGCATCGGCAAGGCCTTGTTCGCCGCCGCCATGGCGCACGCCGAAGCGGCGGGCTGGCGGGAGGTCTACCTGGAGACCACCGACGACCTCGCCGCCTCGATGCAGCTCTATCTCGCGAGCGGCTTCTCGGTCTCCCGCGATCAGGAGGAAGAGCTCTGGGACGGGCCCGGACGGATGATCGTCATGACCTGGTATTTGGACAAGCCCGCGCCCTTGTGACATCCTTCCGGAAAATGTCAGGGAGGCATACGCGAATGGTCTACGCTGCCGGACGGCTGATCCACGACGCCGATTCTCATCTCATGGAGATGACCGACGTCCTCGACCCCTTTTTCGAAAAACGCCTGCTGGCACGCTACCACGCGCTGCCGGTCTATAGATGGAAGCATTCCCATGCCGGCTGGATGAACGAGGAGCGCGCCCGGCACGAGGACGAAGCCTACCGAGCGGCCGCCGGCGAGGCGATCCTGCTGAACAAGAACTACAAGGCTCTCGGCGCCTTCCGCCGTGAGGACCGTCCCGCCGCGATGGACCGTCTCGGCTTTGCCAGCCAGCTCGTCTTCACCACCTTCTGCCTTGGCAATTTCGGGCTCGACCAGTCAGGCGACATGGAGCTGTGCTACGCCGCCGCTGACGCGCACAACCGGATGATGACGGACTTCTGTTCCGTCGACCGCCGCCTTCTGCCGGTGGCCTATGTTCCGCTCGAGGATTTCACGCGCGCTGAGGCGACCGCGCGGCTTGCGATCAAGCTTGGCGCCAAGGGACTCATGGTTCCATCCGTGTGCCCACAAAAGCATTCGCCGAGCCATATTGGCCTCGACCCCGTCTGGCGTCTTGCGGAGGAGGCGGGCTTGCCGATCCTGCTGCATGTCGGCGGCGAGGAGAAGATGAACCCGGTCTACACGGCCAACGGCCTGCCTCCGGTGCCGGACTTCCATGGCGGCGACGACAATTTCACCTCCGTCTCCTACATGCCGATCCCACAATCGGCGATGCAGACGCTCGCCACGCTGATCTTCGACGGCGTGTTCGACCGGTTCCCGGCACTCAAATGGGGCGCCATCGAACTGGGCGCCGCCTGGGTCCCCGGATGGATGCGGTCGATGGATTCGGCCGCGCATGCCTTCGTGCGCAATGAGGAGCGGTTGCAGAATCTCTCGGACAAGCCATCCGAAATCGTACGCCGTAGCTTCCGCGCCGCGCCGTATCCGCATGAGGATGCCGGCTGGATCATCCTCAATTCCGGCGACGGAATGTGCCTTTTCTCGTCGGACTATCCGCATGTCGAAGGCGGCCGCAATCCGCTGAAGCGTTTCGACGAAACGCTGGCGGGCTGCACGCCGGCGCAGGTCACGAACTTCTATTCGGAAAATTTCATCGACCTGATGGGCGAGGGGCTGGCGGCAGACCTGCGGCGGCCGAAACTGCAGCAAGCGGCTTAGAGAAGAGCATGCGGGAACCAGCTTCTCTGCCCGGTCATGTGGCTGCACGCCTCAAGGAAATCGGCGGCTGGCGCGGCGACCTGCTCGCAAACGTCCGCAGGCTGATCAAGGAGGCGGCACCGGATGTCTCCGAAGACATAAAATGGCGCAAGCCCAGCAATCCCGGCGGCGTGCCGGTGTGGGAGCAGAACGG
>JBGTKN010000511.1:0-8528 GCA_041744615.1 Hyphomonas sp.
GCCGGTGCTGCTGCTGGACGAGGCGACCTCGGCGCTTGATTCCGAGAGCGAAGCGGCCGTACGCCGCGCCATCGAGAATGCCGCGACGGGCCGCACGACGCTCGTCATCGCCCACCGCCTGTCGACCGTGCGCCGGGCAGACCGCATCCTCGTGATGGAGCATGGCCGCATCGTCGAAGAAGGCACGCACGACACGCTGGTCGCCAAAGGAGGGCTCTACGCCCGCCTTGCCGAACTTCAGTTCACGGAGCGTTAGGTCTCAGGTCTTCTTGCGGGCGCGGTCGATTGCGCCGTCCAGCGAGAAGGAGAAGGCCAGCGACAGGATCAGCGGCACCCAGATGGGAAGTTCGCCGATACCAGGCGTGCCCGCGGCCTTGGCGATATGATCGTCAACGCACCACCATAACAACCAAAGCCACATGGTTCCCTCCATCCGGAAATGGCAAATGCCATTCCGGAATAGATGGGTGCCTTTCGGCTCGCCGCAAGAATGTCTACTCGGCCGCCTGCAAGGCCGGCTTCGCCGCCGCCTTGGCGTCCGCCGTGTTGAATTGCATCACGCCGTCCTCGATGGGCAGCTCGCGCAGATTCTTGCGGTCAGTGAAATAGTTCTGGTGCAGCTTCCACGGCGCCTCGGTGTGCTGGCGCGGGAACTGGTCCATCACCCGCTGGAAATAGCCCGACGAGAAGTCCACGAACGGCTCGGTCTGGTTCGGGAAATGCGCGAGGTAAGGCATCGCGGAGGTCGCGCCTTTCTCGTCCATCAGGTTCAGCAGGCGGCAGACATACTCGCTCGTCACGTCCGCCTTTAGCGTCCAGGAAGCGTTGGTATAGCCGAATGTCACTGCAAGGTTCGGCACGTTCGACAGCATAACGCCCTTGTAGTTGAGCAGTTTGCCAGGATCGACTCTGGCGCCGTCGATCGAGACATTGACGCCGTTCATGAAGATCAGGTTCAGGCCCGTCGCCGTGACGATGATGTCGGCGGCCAGTTCCTTGCCGGACTTCAGCAGAATGCCGGTCTCGGTAAAGCGCTCGATATGGTCGGTCTCAACACTCGCCTTGCCGGATTTCAGCGCGGTGAAAAGGTCCGCATCCGGAACAAGGCAGAGGCGCTGCTCCCAGGGATTGTAGGTCGGCGCGAAGTGTTTCGCGATGTCATAGTCGGGTCCCAGTTCGTCGCGCACCATGCCGAGCAGCCGCTCGCGCGCTTTCTCGGGATTCTTGCGCGTCTGACCGAAGAAGAACTGCTGGAGCAGCACGTTCCGCCAACGGATGATATTGTAGGCCCACTGGCCGGGCAGGATCTTGCGCAGGAAATTCGCTGCGCCGTCCACGGCGGGCCGCGAGACGACATAGGTCGGCGAGCGCTGCAGCATCGTCACATGCGCGGCCTTGTCGGTCATCGCCGGCACCAGCGTCATGGCGGTCGCGCCTGAGCCGATGACGACAACTTTCTTGCCGCTATAATCGAGGTTCTCCGGCCAGTGCTGAGGATGCAGGACCTGCCCCATGAAGGCCGCCTCGCCTGGAAACTCCGGCTTGTAGCCCTGGTCATAGCGGTAATACCCGCCGCACATGAACAGGAAGCGGGCGGTGGTCACGCTTTGCGCGCCGGTCTTTAAATTCTCGCTGGTTACGCACCAAACCTGATCGGCATTCGACCAGTCAGCGGCGATGATCTTGGTGTCGAACTGGATGTGCTGGCGCACGCCATATTCGTCGGCGGTGTCGTTCACATATTTCCGGATTGAAGGGCCGTCCGCGATGGCCTTGGCCTCGGTCCACGGTTTGAAGTCAAAACCCAGCGTGTGCATGTCCGAGTCCGATCGGATGCCAGGGTAGCGGAAAAGGTCCCAGGTTCCGCCGATAGCACTGCGCGCTTCGTAAATTCTGTAGCGCTTCTTCGGGCTCAGCTTCTGGAGATGCACGGCAGCGCCGATGCCTGATAGGCCCGCGCCGATGATGAGAACGTCTGTGTCAGGTTTTGTCATGGCGCGGTTCATACCGCGATTTTTTACGCTTGGCAAAAAATCCTGACGGGGGCGTCAGGTTATGTTCGCCTGCCGCCCGAACGCGCTGGCGAGGCGCAATTGTTCCTGCACCAGGGGCAAGATGTCTTCGTTGCCGGCGAGGATCGAGCCGGTCTTCATCACGTCGCCGCCATCGATCTCGGCGACATGCCCGCCCGCTTCGCGCACCAGCACGATGCCAGCCGCGATGTCCCAGGATTTCAGGTTGCGTTCCCAGAAGCCGTCAAACCGTCCGGCCGCGACCCAGGCGAGATCGAGCGCCGCCGAGCCGTATCGGCGGATACCCGCGCAGGCGGGCGTCATCGCCAGCATTTCGCGGGCAAAGGCAGTATGGGCTTCTTCGGATTTGCCGTGCCAGGGTGTCCCGGTGGCAATGACAGAATCCGACAATTTCTTGCGGGTGGCCACGCGCAGCTTGCGCTGTTCCAGCCAGGCGCCACGGCCCGTTTCGGCCCAGAAAATCTCGTTCTTGGCGACGTCGAACACGACGCCGGTGAGCAGCTGGCCGTCGCGCTCGAGCGCGATCGACACCGAATAATGCGGTTGGCCGTGCAGGAAGTTCAGCGTCCCGTCGAGCGGATCGACGATGAAACGGTTGGACTTGTCGGTGCCTTCGACGATCCCGCGCTCTTCCATCACGAAGCCATAGCCGGGCCGGGCTTTCATCAGATGTGTGTAGATGGTTTCTTCAGCGCGGTGATCTGCGTTCGAGACGAAATCGGCCGGACCCTTGCGGGAGACCTGCAGGTTTTCGACTTCGCCGAAGTCGCGCGCAAGGCTGCGCCCAGCGGCGCGCGCAGCGGCGATCATGACGGCGCCAACGGGGGAGGGTTTGGACATGAGAAATAGCTCTTGCACGCTTTGGAAGCGGAAGGCGGGGGCGTAATCCTTTGATCGCCGAGGGTCAAGGCGGCGGAGTGTTAACAGATCGCGTGTGAAGATTCTCCGGTTGTGTTCGAGTTGGCCTGACGCCACCATGCTTCCATGGAACTCGCCTGAAGGGGGAATACCATGTTGAATCAATTCATGAGCTTCGACAAACTCATTGGGTCGAAGCTGGTCGTCATCGTCTATTGGGTGGGCCTGATCGGGATCGCGCTGGGCTCGCTCGCCGCTATCTTCGGCGGCTTGGGCGCCATGAGCGTCAGCTTCTTTGGCGGCCTCGGCGCGATCATCTTTGCTTTGGTCGGCGCGGTCGTCGGCGTGTTGTTCTGGCGCTTCGTTTGCGAGATGTATCTGCTGCTCTTCCGGATGGCCGATGATGTCCGCGACATCAAGACGATGAAATCCGGTCCAGCCGTTTAAGAGCCGGACTCGAGACTGTCGAAGAGTGTGTTGAAGGACCTGACTGCCGCGGCGGGGCCTTCTTCATGCGCCCAGACGCCGGCCGAAACGGCGAGGAAATCGGCACCAGCGGTCACCAGCGGCGCTGCGTTCGCTGCCGTGATCCCGCCGATCGCGACGCACGGGATCAGCATGGCCGCCTGCCATACCTGCAACAGTTCCAACTCTGCTGGCACGGTGCCTTCCTTCGTGGCCGTTGGATAGAATGCGCCGAAGGCGACATAGTCTGCTCCGTCTTCGCCGGCCTGCATGGCCTTGTGATAACTGTTCTTGGCGGTCGCGCCGATGATCGCATCCGGTCCGAGCAGGCTGCGAGCGGTTTTGACCGGCACATCGTTCCAGCCGAGGTGTACACCGTCCGCGCCGAGTGCTTTCGCCAGTTCCGCAGAATCGTTGATCAGCACGGCAACGCCGGCTTCCTGCGCCATCGCGGTGACGGCGTCGCTCACATTGCGGGTGGCCTGCACGTCGATCATACCGTCGGCGCCCTTGAGTCGAAGTTGCAGGGACGCTACGTCACCGGCGCCGAGGCTGGCGTCCAGCGCTTTCGCGAAAGCGGCCACGTCTGTGATGCGCGGCGGCGTGATCAGGTAAAGGCGGGTGCGCGGGCGGGGCGGAAGGGATTTGCTCATGGGCGCTGGCTGTGCGGCGGAGGCGTCCGGAAGTCAACGCCAAGTGGGCTCTGGAAAGTGCCGCAAAAGGTTCTATATTGGAACTTACAGTTCGAGGGGAACCTGCACATGTCCAAGAAGCTCCCGGTCCGCGTCTTCCAGCCGGTGTTCGGCCTGTTCATGGCGACTTTCATGAGCTTTCTCATGTCGGGCGCGATCACGGCCCTCAATATCGGATTTCCGCCCGATTACCTTAGCCGCTGGATGCGTTCCTGGGGGCTCGCCTTCATGCTGGCCTATCCGGCCATTCTGATCGTCGCGCCGCTGGCCCGCCGCCTTGCCTTGCGTTTCGTCGAGTCGCCTTTCGCGCCGCCGACCGTCAAGCCGGTTAGCCAGCCGGCCTGACCACCCTTCTCATGCTGGCGGGGGACTTCGCCAGGGCTGTACCCCTCCGCATCGGGCGGGGCTCAAGCTCGCCCTTGCAATTCGGGCAGACGCCGTCGAGCGGGCCGTCCATGCACTCATCACAGAACGTACATTCGAACGAGCAGATGAACGCCCCCGGTTCGTCGGCCGGCAGGTCGCGGTCGCAGCGTTCACAGTTCGGCCGCATCTCGAGCATGTCACGTTACCTGATCTGGTGTTGAGTTAGCGCAAGTCTCAGAAGTCGAACAGGTCGCTCAGGAAGCTTTCCCGACCACGCCGTTTGCCCTTTCTGTACTTCCAGTCATCGTCATCGTCGTGACGATCCTGGAGTCGGCCTTCGTCGCGGTGATGGACCGGCGGGTGGGCTTCAGGGTGCGAGGCAGGGCCCGGCAGCACACTGGCTGAGCGGTCAATGATCTTGTCGAGTTCGCCCCGGTCGAGCCAGACGCCGCGGCATTTCGGGCAATAGTCAATCTCGACGCCGGAGCGGTCGGCCATGACCAGCGTTTCACCATCAACGGGGCATTGCATGGGCAGGCACTCCACAAGAAAAGGGCGCAGCCGGATGGCTGCGCCCTTTGAGATGGGTCTTGGCCTTTTGCCCGCAAGGGGCAAGTTGCCTCGAAACCTATTCGCTCTTCGCCGCGTCGATCAGCTTCTGTTCATACGCTTCCGGAGTCCAGTCGCGGCCAAGGAAATCGCGCACCAGTTCAGCCGCGGGTTTGCTCGAGCCCTTTGCAAGCACCAGGTCTCGGTAGCGCAGCGCCGTCTCCTTGTCGCGCAGGCCATTCTTCTGGAACTCGGTGAACAGGTCGGTCGAGATCGCGAGCGACCATTGATAGGTATAGTAGATCGCCGAATAGCCATCGAGATGGCCGAAGCTGGCATAGGAATGGGTATCGGGCAGGCGTTCGAACGGGCTGAGCGCAGCTGCGCGCTCTTCCCAGATCGCCGAAAAGTCTACCTCCGTAGGCGGACGATTATAGTAATTCAGAGATACACCGGCGAACACCAGCTGGCGCAGCGTGTTCACGCCTGTGCCGAACTTGCGCGCCGCATTCATCTTCTCCACCAGCGCGCGCGGGATCGTCTCATCTTCCGAGTTTACAGCGAACGTTGCCAGCGTGTCGTAGTCCCAGATCCAGTTCTCTAGCATCTGGGAAGGCGCTTCGATGAAGTCCCACTCGAGGCCGCCCATGTGCAGGTTGGCAAACTCCGGATTACCGGAGACCATCATGTGGATCAGGTGGCCGAACTCGTGCAGGAACGTCTCGACCTCGCGGTGTTCCATCAGGCCGGTCGTGTGATCGCCGGCTGGGAAGTTGCACATCAGCGAGGCCACCGGCACGCCGTCGCGGGTCGGTCCGACCCGGATAGGGAAGGCTGCCGCGTGCTTGAACTTGCCATCACGGGGATGCATGTCGAGGAAGAAGCGTCCGACGAGAACGCCGTCCTGGTACATCTCGTGCGCAGTGACGCTCTCGTGCCAGACAGGCGCATTCGTCCAGTCGCGGATCTCGATCTCGAACAGGTCTTCCATCATCGAGAAGATCCCGGAACGGACATTATTGTAGGCAAAATACTGGCGCACTTCCTGGGCATCCAGAGCATAGTCAGACAACCGGATTTGTTCGGAAAGATAGCGACTGCTCCATTCACCAACCGATGTGGCGGACGGATTGATCTGCTTCTGTTTGGCCAGCAGCCGGTCATACTCGATCTGCGCCGCTTCCGCGCCGGCGGCTTCGACTTTTGACAGGAAATCCGCAGCGACTTCCGGCGATCCGGTCATCTTGTCCTCGGTGATGTACGCCGCCCAGTTCGGATAGCCGAGCGTCTGGGCCAGTTCGTAGCGCTTCTCCAGGAGCCGGCGAAGCGGCGCCTCGTTTTCCGGCCAGGCGCGGTTCGCGGACACTTCCAGCAAACGCTTGCGCAGATCGTCGCTCGGCGAATAGGCGAAGATCGGACCCAAGTCTGGTGTGTCGGTCGTGATCGTGATCTTTCCGTCCTCGCCGGGCGGATGGGCATTTATATAGTCCTGCGGAAGTCCGATCAGTTCCTCGGCCGAGTCCAGCTTGATAGCGCCCTGGATTTCCCGAAGATTTCGGCTGAATTCGAGACTTATCTCTGACAAATCTGTATTCAGTGCGCGGACTTTGTCACGCGTAGCTTCGTCCTTGTCGACACCGCTGCGGCGATAGTCGCGCAGGTTGCGCTTCAGAACCCAGGCCTCGCTCTCGCTCAGGCTGGCAGGGTCAATGGACACGAGGCGCTCATAGATCGGGCGCGAAAGCGTGACATTGCTGAACACGTCGGAAAATTTCTGGATACAGTCTTCGCCGGATTTTCGGATCGCGGGATCCGGATTGGCTTCCGAGACGATACCTGCTTCGCCGTTTCCAACCGACCAGCCCACCGCGCTCAGCGTGTCGAGATAGATAAGGTCGGCCGCGCCAGCCGGCGTGGTCCGTGTTTCAAGGTCTGTCACCATCTCGTTGATCAGCGCGATCGCGCTGTCGCAGCGGGCCGAGAAGGCGTCGGCGCTGGCGGGCGCCACCACAAGTTCGGACACGATCGCTTCGGCGCGGGCCTCCAGGCTGACGGCTTCAACAAGATTGGCAGAACGGACCGGTGTGGTGCAGGCCGAGGCCGTGATCAACGCAAAGACGGATACCGCAGGTGCGAGGCAGGACAACTTCATGACAGACCCTCATGATTGGGAGGCGAACGAAAGTGCCCGCCATCGGAATGGCGGGCACTATGGCTTTTCGCTTGCGGGTTCGTCCAGCGCGAAGTGCTACGACTTCGACGCCTCGCACACAGCCTCAACCGTATGGCCGAGCACCTTGTCGAACTCGGCGTCGCTCTGCTGGGCCGAAAGGCCCTCTGTCAGCGCGCGCGAAAAGCTCGCAATGATACCGGCATTCTCGGCAAGCTTGCGGCAGGCATCCTCGCGGCTATATCCGCCGGAAAGCGCCACAACGCGCATGACGCGCGGATGGTCGACCAGCGGCTTGTAGAAGTTCGCCTTCGCCGGCAGCGTCAGCTTGAGCATGACCTGCAGGTTGGCGGGCAGGGCATCGAGATGCTTGAGAATCTCGGTGCGGAGAATTTCCTCGGCTTCGGCCTTGTCGGCGATCGAGATCGTAACTTCCGGCTCGACGATCGGCATCAGGCCGTGCGACAGGATTTGTTTGCCGACCTCGAACTGCTGCTCCACGATGGCCGCGATGCCTGACGGGTTGGCTGCGTCGATGACCGAGCGCATCTTGGTGCCGAAAATGCCTTTAGACACCGCGCGCTCCAGCAGCGCATCAAGACCGGTGATCGGCTTCATGAGCTGCACGCCGTCCTTGCCGGCTTCCAGGCCCTTGTCGACCTTCAGGAAGGGCACGACGCCGCGCTTCGTCCAGAGATACTCCGCCGTCGGAATACCGTCGATGGCCGCGTCCATGGTGCGTTCGAACAGGATCGCGCCAATGACTTTTTCGCCGCTGAAGGCGGGTGACTTGATGATCCGCGCACGCATTTCGTGGATCAGGCCATACATTTCCTCGTCGGTTGACCAGGCGCCTTCCTCGATCCCGTATTGGCGCAGCGCCTTGGGGGTCGAGCCGCCCGACTGGTCGAGCGCGGCAATGAAGCCGGCCTTCTGCGACATCTGCCGCGTCATTTCCGGATTGCCCAGTGTCATCGTGATATCCATGCTCGCCATTGTCCCGACCTTGTGTTCGTCTGCATCCGCCGCGCCTGTCACCAGTTTGCGAACCGCTGTCACGCATTGAAACAGGAATCGGACCGGAATTTGGGCCGTTGTCTCAATTGGAGCAGCGTCCGCTGACGGACTTTCCCGAATGGCCTATATTCAAGTGGCGTGCCGGAAAAGACAGACAACGTTGCCATGCGGCAATCGGCTTTGCGGCGTGCTTTTCGTGCGCCGGTTAGCCTGCGATCATATCAGCGCGTTTCCGGAAGTGGTCAGAGCCCGGACGCCCGGCAATTCCTTGCCTTCCATCCATTCCAGAAAGGCGCCGCCTGCGGTTGAAACAAAGGTAAAGTTCTGCGCGGCGCCGGCATGGTGCAAGGCGGCCACCGTGTCTCCGCCGCCCGCGAC
>JBGTKN010000512.1:0-2691 GCA_041744615.1 Hyphomonas sp.
TCCGCCGCATCGCCGGCCGGCGCACCGAAGAGGCCGAAGCCCTCCTCGGCTATCGTGGCCGCCCCGCCATCATCCACCGGGACGACATGGTGCGCCTGTGACAGGCGAACGGATCCGCCCCGCGACCCCTGCCGATCTGGATGCCCTCGTCGCCCTCGAAGCCGGCTTCCCGAAGGAAGACCGGTTCGACCGGCGCACCTGGCGCCGCCTCCTCGCCGGCCAGACATCCACCCTCGTCCACGAATCGGATGGCAGGATAAATGCCTCAGCCGTCCTGCTTTTCCGTCAGGGTTCGGACATCGCCCGGCTCTATTCCATTGCGGTCGCCGTGGACGCGCGCGGCCTTGGCCTTGGCGCCCGGCTTCTGGCCGCCTGCGAAGAACACGCCACAACCCGCGGCGCGGAACGAATCCGGCTCGAAGTGCGTTGCACAAATAGTTCGGCCCACCGGCTTTACGAGGCAGCCGGTTATCGCGTAATTGCCGCCCTCGAGTCCTACTATCCGGACGGAGAAGCGGCGCACAGGATGGAGAAGGTTCTCATCGCGCCCTCAGATGGAGTCCCATGACCGATTGGGTCGTGCTCGTGGAAAGCGCGAGCGACATTTCCCAGGCCGAAACACCGCACAAGGTGCTGCGTATCTCGGACTATATATCCAAACCGGCGCTTTTCGCCGGCCGCCGTCCCTACATCCTCAATCTCGCCCGCTCATACGGCTACCAGTCGGGCGGCTACTATGCGTCACTGCTGGCCGAAGCGCGCGGCCACCGGGTCAGCCCCTCGGTGCAGACCATGGTCGAACTCTCCAAGAAGACGCTCTACAACCATGCCCTGCCGGACCTGGGTGAAACCCTGCAGGATGCCCTAGCCAAAGGCGCGCCGAAGGTCGACTCGCTGTTCGTCGCCTTCTCGCGCTGCGAAATTCCCGCCTATGAGGAACTGGCCCGAGAGGCCATGGACTGGTATCGCACCCCCGCCCTCGAGATCGAATTTGACGCGGAAGCCCCCCACGGCATCGCCCGCATCCGCGCCATGGCGCCCCACAAACTCAAAGACCAGCGGCGCCAGTTCTTCCTCGACGCGATGGAGGCCTACACCAAGGGACGGGTAAAGAGTGAAAAGGCGCGCACGCCGGCCAAATGGGCCCTCGCCGTGCTGGTCGATCCGAACGAGAAGACAGCGCCTTCCAAGCCCGCCTCGCTGAAACGCTTCGCCGATGTCGCCGAGAAGATGGGCGTCGAAGTCGAGCTGATAGAGCCGACCGACCTGCCATCCCTAGCCGAGTTCGACGCGTTGTTCATCCGCGCCACCACGTCCATCGACAATTTTACCTATCGTTTCGCCCGCCGCGCAGAACAGGAAGGCATGCCCGTGATCGACGACACCCAGTCGATGATCCGCTGCACCAACAAAGTCTACCTCAAGGAAATCCTCGAGAAGGCCGGCCTGCCCATTCCGCGTACGGAGATTGTCGACGAGAAGGCCGACCTCGCCGCCCTGTTCGGCCGCCTCGGCTCGCCCGTCATCCTGAAAACGCCCGACGGCAGTTTCGGCATCAACATGGTCAAGGCCCACACACTCGAGGAGCTGCAGACCGGCGCGAAGAAGATGTTCGAGGACACCGCCCTGATCATCGCTCAGGAATTCCGTCCGACGAAATTCGACTGGCGCATCGGCGTGCTCAACGGCGAGCCGCTCTATGCCTGCCAGTACCGGATGGCGCGCGGACACTGGCAGACCGTGAAATACAAGGATGACGGCAAGTCCACCGAAGGCGGTTTCACCACCATGCCGGTCGAGGATGCCCCACCGGAGGTCGTCAACGCCGCCGTGCGCGCCGCCCAGCTGATCGGCGACGGGCTCTACGGGGTCGACCTGAAAGAGACCGAACAGGGCGTCATCATCATCGAGATCAATGACAATCCGTCGATCGACCATGACGTCGAAGGCGCCATCCTCAAGGATGAGATCTGGCGCCGCATCATTTCCTGGTTCTCGACAAGGCTCGAGCGCCGAATGAACCGCTCAGGCTGATCAGAGCCGTTTCACCTCGTCCAGATTGACGCGCACCTGCCGCATGCCACCTTCCTCGATGATCCGCCCCCGTATCATCACGGGATCGGCGACCAGCGGGATGATCTCCCGTCCGAAAGCCTTGCCCCGCGCATTCAGGAACAGAAGCGCCGCCTTGCCCTCGGCGCATCGACCTGTCTCGCCAAAGGCCAGCGGCAGTCCGCCCTGCGCGCAGAGCGCCGCGCACGCCTTGTGCATCTTGCCATGCCCGGGACGCATTGCGCCAAACCAGCATTTTGCGTCCAGGATTTCGCCGGTCAGTACCGCATCGCCGAAATCCTTCGGCGGACCCGCGCGTACGCGCCCCGGCGCGGGATCCGGATAGACGCCGTCCACCGCCATCATCGCATGCTCTCCCCGCTCGATCAGTGTGCCGGTCACCGCAGCGCCGGTAAAGGTGAGCGCCGGGCGTACGCTGATCCGGTCCTTGCCGGCGCCTACCAGGAAAACCGTGCGTAATCCGTAGCCGAGGTCTTCCGTGAGCAGATGAAGGTAGGGCTCCGGATAGATCGTCCCGGTGACCGCCACCTTCTTGCCCTGATCCCACACGCCCGGCCCCGGCGGGGGCGAAGCCGCGCCGAGCCCAAACCCAAGCGCCCCGGCGCCTGCCACCAGCCC
>JBGTKN010000513.1:0-5324 GCA_041744615.1 Hyphomonas sp.
TTGTCGCGCGCGGCATGGGCCGGCCCTGCGTCTGCGGAGCCAGCGACCTCAAGATCGACAATGCGCGCGGCGAGTTCAGCGTGCGTGGGCGCGTCTTCAAGAAAGGCGACGTGGTCACCATCGATGGCGGCACCGGCCGCGTGATGGCGGGCGCGATCGCGCTGATCAAGCCGGACCTGTCGGGCGACTTTGGCGAGCTCATGGGCTGGGCCGACAAGGTGCGCCGCCTCAAGGTGCGCGCCAACGCAGAGACGCCCCTGGACACGCGCACCGCGGTCGAGTTCGGCGCCGAGGGCATCGGCCTCTGCCGCACGGAGCATATGTTCTTTGACGAGGAGCGCATCCCGGCAGTGCGCTCGATGATCCTGTCCAATGACGATAAAGGCCGCCGCCAGGCGCTAGCCAAGCTTCTGCCGATGCATCGCTCGGACTTCGAGGAAATTTTCCGCATTCTTGGCGATCGCCCGGCGACCATCCGTCTTCTTGATCCGCCGTTGCACGAGTTTCTGCCGCATACGGACGAGGATATCGAGAACGTCGCGAAAGCCTCCGGCATCAAGGCCGACGAACTGCGCCGCCGCGCGCATGACCTGCACGAGAGCAATCCGATGCTCGGCCACCGGGGCTGCCGCCTCGGCATCACATACCCTGAGATCTACGAGATGCAGGCCCGCGCCATCTTCGAAGCGGCGGTCAACGTCGCGAAAGAGGGCAAGCTGAAGCCGGTGCCGGAAGTGATGATCCCGCTTGTAGCCACGCAGCGCGAGCTGGCGATCCTCAAGACACTCGTCGACGAGACCGCGCAGAAAGTTTTCAAGGAAACGGGCACCGTGGTCGACTACACGGTCGGCACCATGATCGAGCTGCCGCGCGCCGCCCTGCAGGCCGGCGAGATTGCTCAGTCAGCGGCCTTCTTCTCGTTCGGAACGAATGACCTGACGCAAACAACGCTTGGCATCAGCCGCGACGATGCCGGCCGCTTCCTGCAGGTCTATTCCGAGAAGGGCATCTACGAAAAGGATCCCTTCGTCACGCTGGACCAGGAAGGCGTTGGCGAGCTGGTGAAGATGGCGGCCGAGCGCGGCCGGCGGACCCGTCCCGGCATCAAACTTGGAATTTGCGGCGAGCATGGCGGCGACCCCGCCTCGGTCGAATTTTGCCACCGCGCGGGCCTCGACTACGTCTCCTGCTCGCCTTACCGCGTGCCTATCGCCCGTCTTGCAGCGGCACAGGCAGCGCTCAAAGACAGCGCAAAGTAACCAGATCCAGCCAAAACCGGAGGCGCTTGAGTGTTGTATTGCAGCAACACTTGAGGTCTTCTCGAATCGTTCTGGTTGAGGGCTCGGGGCCCCTAAAACATTGGCTTTACAAGTGGTTAAAGCCAATTTCCCTGAAATTGCGCGCCGTCAGTCTTTCCCCGGCCGGATGCGCGTTTCTATTTTGTAACTCATGAGGTTGGCTGAATTATTGCTAGATAGGACTGGGTGGGCCAAGTCCCGCATGCCTGCAAGGGCGTGTCGGGACGTGTTCGGTCCTCATGAATGCGTACAACCCTGAAAGCACGGGTCACAAAGCGGAACCATACCGCTGGCCGTGCAAAGAGGATCGGTGATGTTAAGGTTTCTTCAACCAAGCCAGACGAGTCTGGCCTCCCTCAATGAGCTGCGCGACAAGCTCAAACGGTGGTGGCTAGGCATGACGGATCAGGAACAACGCGAAGTGTTCATCCGTGGCGGCATGATTGCCGTCTGCGCAGTGACCGCGACGGTTTCTCTTCCCGTGATCTCGAACCAGCAGGTTAGCCTGCGCGCCGAAGCCGAGTACCGCGCCGAAGCCGAGCGCTTCGCAATGTACCAGGATGCCGGCCTTGCGGTGCGTACCGATGCCCATACGCCGGCGCTGCTCGACACGCCCTGGCTGCGAACGGTCGAGTACACGCTGAAGCGTGACCCGGATTCCTCGATGAGCCGTTATGCGATGCGCGACCGTGATGGCGCGGCGCTGCTGACGCTCGCCTCGTTCCGCGCCGAAGAAGTGCAGCGCGCCGAAACCATCGATTCCGAAATGATGTGCATGGCGCAGGCTGTGTACTACGAGTCCGCCCGCGAGCCGCTCGAAGGCCAGCTGGCTGTTGCGGAAGTGATCTCCAACCGGATGAAGGATCACCGCTATCCGGATACTGCCTGCGGCGTGGTCTTCCAGGGCGCCACCCGCACGACCGGCTGCCAGTTTACGTTCACCTGTGACGGCGCCATGAAAACCAAGCCGAAGGGCGAGAACTGGGAGCGCGCGAAACGTATTGCGGCTCACGTCCTGATGAACCTCAACGAAGATCGCACCGGCGGTGCCACGCATTATCATGCCACCTATGTCGATCCGATCTGGAATTCCGGCCTTGTGCAGACCAACAAAGTCGGCCTGCACATCTTCTACCGTTTCCCGCGCGGCGCCGAATGGGCGAGCGTGGAGCGCAACTTCCAGGCCCGCAAGCAATCGGTCGCGCTACAGCTGGCGGCGCTTGACGCCGGCGCGGCAGACGGCGCCGACGAGTCACTGCTGTTTGCCGAAGGCTCGTCCGCCGGCGATGATGGCTACTACACGATCACGCCGACAACAGCGCCCGCCGCCGTGTCAACCTCCACGCGCACAATCTCCTCGGCAACGCCGAGGCTGATGAGCATCCAGACCGTGACGCCGGAGAATGAAGCTCCGGCGCTCGACGCTTACACCGCACGCCAGATCGGCGCGGTCTCCTCCGCTTCGATGGACGGCGCGCACTAGGCGCTTCCTGGCAGCCAGTTCTGAAGCCGCCGGTGCATCCCATCGGCGGCTTCTTTATTTTGGAGTGTCAGCTGCGGGGGGGTACGCGCGACTTGACCTGCTTGCGCACAAGGCCGGGCAGCCACCGCGTCATGAAACGGGTGCGCTCGGCTTCGGCGCCAACCATCACCTGGATATCGTCGCCATGCGCCGCTTCCCAGGCTTTCTCGGCAGCCAGCGAAACGGGGTAGATGGTGGCACCATTGGCCTTCATCTGGTCGGACATTTTCTCGTTCGACCCTTCCTTGGCGCCCATGTCGAGGATCGGCGTATCGACGAACCAGGGCATCAGGCTGGTGACGCGGATGCCGAGATCGCGGAATTCGGCGTCGAGTGCCTCAGATAGTCCGCGTACGGCCCATTTGGACGCAGAATAGACGGCGAGCTGCGGCGCACCCACGATGCCGGCCGTCGATGCCGTGTTGACGATGCGCGCCCCGGGCGTTGCTTTCAGCAGTGGCAGGGCGGCGTAGACGCCATTGATCACGCCTTTGACGTTGATGTCGATCACGAGGTCGGCGTCTTCGGGCGGCACGTCTTCGAACCAGCCATGGCGGCCGATGCCTGCATTGTTGAACAGCACGTCCATCGTCCCACCGGTTGAGGCGCTGAAGCCTTCCATCGCGGCATTCCAGTCGGCGCGCTTTGTGACATCCAGTCTTGCAAAGTGACAGTTGCCAGTTCCGAGTTCGGCGGCCACGGACCTCAGGCCCATCTCGTTTACGTCGTAGAGTCCGCAGAACCAGTTTCGCCTGGAGAAATAGCGCGCGGTTTCGGCACCGATGCCGGACGCTGCGCCCGTGATGAAAATACTCTTGCGGCCGTTGGCGGCGGTCATGCTGACGTCTCCGAATCCCATGCGCCGGGCTGGCGCGCGGGATGGACTGTCAGACCACATCTAGCCCGAGGTCAAGGTTCGGCGCCGAATGTGTCAGCGCGCCCGAGGAAATGAAGTCGACGCCCGTTTCAGCGATTGCCGCAACGGAAGCGAGGGTGACGCCGCCGGAGGCTTCCAGCGGCGCGCGGCCTGCCGTGAGCGCCACCGCTTCACGCAGCGTATCGAGCCTCATGTTGTCGAGCAGAACGGCGTGCGGACCATGCTTGAGGGCTTCCTCGAGCTGGTCGAGTGTGTCGACTTCGATCTCGATCATCCGGAGATGGCCCGCATAGGCCTTAGCGCGGCTCAGGGCGTCGGCGATGGAGCCATTGCAGGCGGCGATATGATTGTCCTTAATCAGGATCGCATCATCGAGCCCGTAACGGTGAGAGGTGCCGCCGCCGCAACGCACGGCGCGTTTCTCGAGGGCGCGGTGGCCGGGCGTCGTCTTCCGTGTGCAGACGATACGCGCCTTGGTGTGGGCGACGGCGTCCACAAACTGGCGCGTCAGGCTGGCGATGCCCGAAAGGCGGCCGAGGAAATTCAACATCGTGCGCTCGGCGATCAGGATGGAGCGCGCAGTACCTTCGAGCTGCGCAATCACGTCGCCAGGCACGAGGGGCGCGCCGTCATGCGTCTTCACTGTCAGCCGCACATCTGGATCGATCAGGCGGAGGGCGTGAGTGGCGGCGTCGAGCCCCGCGAGAACGCCGGGTTTGCGCGCCGCGATGACGGCGCTCATCTGCGTGCCGATGGGAATGGTGGCGTCAGTCGTCAGATCGCCCGCGCGGCCGAGGTCTTCGGTGAGTGCAAGACGTACGATCGGGTCGAGGATTACGCCCGGCAGCGGCGGGATTTCGATTGTCATGAGGTCACCTTCTCAAGCGACGGATGGGCAATGAACTGGCGCTGTGGTTTGGCCGGGTCCGGGAAGTCCCGTCGGAAATGGCCGCCCCGGCTTTCAGTGCGCGCGAACGCGCCTTCGGCAATCAGGCGCGCGGCAGTGAGCGCCGGGGCGCCCGGCGCTTCAGGCTCGAGCTCGGCACAGAGGCCGAGCAGCGTGCCGAGGCCTGCCGAGTCGCGAACCACGCCGCAATGGGCGGACATAGCCTCACGCAGCTGCATAAGACGCTGGTCGGTCAGCGCCGAGGGAATGGCCGCTTCACTTGCGGCGGGTGCGTCGAGCGACGCCGACATAAGCCGCCGCGAGATACGCTCGGCAAAGACAACCGCTTCGAGCAATGAGTTTGAGGCGAGACGGTTGGCGCCGTGCGCACCGGTGGAAGAGCATTCTCCGCATACGGACAGGCCTGCTAAAGTCGAGCGGCCCCAGAGATCGGAGACGATGCCGCCCATGTGATAGTGCGCGGCGGGTGCCACCGGGATGCTATCGGTGCGCGGATCGATGCCAGCGCTCATGCAGGCTCCGAACACGGTCGGGAAATGCTCCGGGAAATGCGCTCCGACAGCCTTCCGGCAATCGAGGAAGGCGCCGCGCCCAGCCATGCGTTCTGCGTGGATGGCACGGGCCACCTCGTCGCGCGGGGCCAGCTCCGCCAGCGGATGATAGTCCGTCATGAAGGCGCGCCCATCGGCATTGTGAAGGGTGGCGCCTTCGCCGCGCAGT
>JBGTKN010000514.1:0-1879 GCA_041744615.1 Hyphomonas sp.
GTCATCTCGTCCCCGTCCATTTCGACGACAGGATTGTCCACCTTGATCTTGGTCATTGGGCGCTGCCCCCTTCATTGCTCCGAGTCTCAGTTGCAGGCGGGATAGCGCGAAACGCAAGAGGGGGAAAGACGGCATACAAAGGTATGCGGATTCGCCGTGCAGCTGAGCTCATTCCGGGCTGGCTGTGCGATGCTCCTCGAGCTTTTGCTTGAGAAACTGGCGTCCGGCGATATCGGCCATGCGGGTGCGCACGGCTGTCAGGAACGCCTCTTCCAGTGTCTGGGATGAGGCGCCCAGAACCTGCGCGACTTCCATGAACAGACGGTCATTGCCGATCTCGGTCTGCACGGCGAGGCATTCGTCCGCCAACGCGCCCGCCATCTGCTGAACGGACGGGTCCGACATCAGCGGGTACTCTCCGTCAGTCGCCGCTTCACGTAGTCTGTCGTCTTGCCGATCAGCGTGTCCATGTGGGGTTCCTCGAAGAAATGTCCGGCGCCTTCGACGACCTCGTGAGTGATGACGATGCCCTTCTGCTCGTGCAGCTTGTTCACCAGGCCGACGGTGTCGGGGGGCGGCGCCACACGGTCGGCCGAGCCGTTGATGATCAGCCCGGATGAGGGGCAGGGCGCGAGGAAAGAGAAATCGTACATGTTGGCAGGCGGTGAGACCGAGATGAAGCCGGTGATCTCGGGCCGCCGCATCAGGAGCTGCATGCCGATCCACGCCCCGAAGGAGAACCCGGCGACCCAGCAATGCTTGGAATTGTTGTTCATCGACTGCAGGTAGTCGAGCGCGGAGGCTGCATCACTAAGCTCGCCAATCCCCTGATCGTATTCGCCCTGGCTACGGCCCACGCCGCGGAAATTGAACCGCAGAACCGTAAAGCCCATGTTATAGAATGCATAGTGCAGGTTGTAGACGACCTTGTGATTCATCGTGCCGCCGAACTGCGGATGCGGATGCAGCACGATGGCGATCGGGGCGTCACGGTCTTTCTGAGGATGATAGCGGCCTTCGAGGCGGCCTTCGGGACCGGGAAAGATAACCTCTGGCATGAGTGTCCCTTGTTATCGTCTACTTGCCCCCACGCGTTTCTTGACGAGTTCGCTTGGGTAATTTAGAACTGTTCTAACTGCGGCCTTTATGCATGCGCCGGATTTTCAGCATGTAGGCAAATGCGCCGACAACGTCAATTGCCAGTGCGGCACCGATGGCCGCGCGGGCGAGGGAGGAAGGCAATGAAACTGTCCACGAAGGGGCGCTATGCCACCGTTGCCCTGGCGGACATCGCGTTGCAGCCGCAGGATCGTCTGGTGACATTGGGCGAAATCGCTGAGCGGCAATCCATTTCGCTGCCCTATCTCGAACAGCTTTTCGTGAAGCTGCGCCGGGCCGAGCTGGTGTCGTCGGTGCGGGGACCCGGAGGCGGCTACCGCCTGGCGCGCCCTGCGTCGGAAATCCGGGTGTCGGAGATAATGGAGGCGGTGGACGAATCCGTAGATGCGCTGAAGAAGGGCGCGGGCGCCTCCGGTGGCGCGTCGGGCAGCAAGGCGCAGTCACTTACCAACCGGCTGTGGCAGAGCCTGTCGGCGCATGTCTATGTCTTTCTGCACCAGACGCGGCTGAGCGATGTGGTGGAGAACGAACTCGCGCCCTGTCCGGCGGTGCCCAACCTGTTCTCGGTGGTTGACGAATGAACCTTGCAACGGATCCATTGAACGGGCGGCAGGTTCGAATGGGGGCGTTGCAACCGACTTGCCGCTGGCAGGAGTCCCTTGGGGGCTTTTCGGCCTCGCCAATGCCATGAGGGTCTATCTGGACCATAACGCAACAACGCCGCTGCGCTTGGAGGCGCGGGCGGAGATGCTGGCGGCGA
>JBGTKN010000515.1:0-5527 GCA_041744615.1 Hyphomonas sp.
TCGCCGTGCAGCCCCGCCCGGCTCAGCACCACCCCAACAGTATCCAGCGTGAGCGCGTCCTCCGGTATCAGCGCAGCCGCTTGCCGCGCCGCATCTACGGCTTCGGCCCGGCGCGACAGCGCGATCAGGCACCTTGCCCGCTGCGCATGGGCGCCCGCATGCTCCGGCCTGCGCTCTAGCGCGGCGCGAAACAATTCCTCAGCCCGCGCAAAATTCCCGTGATCACTGGTCAGCAAGCCCAGCAGGTAAAAGGCCTCAGCATTGTGCGGCGCCGTCTTCAGAACTTCGACGCAGAGCGCATGTGCCTCACGGTAAGCCTTCTGCGAGAGCAGGCGCGCCGCCTCGGCGAGCCTTGGGTCGCCGGGCCCGGGAAGTGATGAAAAATTGGGCACAGCGTCTCCGCAGCGTGCACCGGCACGCCCATTCTGTGTTCTTTTTGCTGCATCTGAAGGGAAATTGGAAGCAATCGCCTTGGCCCGGCTTGCGTGTGTTTCAGCTCGCCAATTGATTGGTTCGCAGAGGGGCGGCGTCAGACACCGCAAACAAGGAAAAACTCATGTCCCGCAAAAATCTTCTCCTGACGGCCAGCGCCGCTGTGCTCGCCTCCAGCTTCACGTTCACCGCTGTCGCCCAAGACGCGGGCGATCAGGCGGAGGGCGAACTGCGCGTTCAGGCCGTCACCGTCACTGCCACTCGCCGCGCCGAAAGTGTGCAGGATATTCCGCTTAACATCGCCGCCGTCGGCAGCGAGCAGATCGCGCAGCAGGGCTTCGACGAGCTGGCCGATGTGCTTGCCTATGTGCCCGGCATCAACGTTGTCGACCGCGGCGGCCGGCAGGGCAATCCGATCATCGTACGCGGCCTGAACGCCGACGGTCTCGGCCCCGGCGACGGCAACAACAATGGCGGTGGCACCGTCGCGACCTATGTCGGCGAAATTCCGGTCTATATCGACCTCAAGCTTAACGATCTCGAGCGCGTCGAGGTTCTGCTCGGCCCGCAGGGTACGCTCTACGGCGCCGGCACGCTCGGCGGCGCGATCCTCTACATCCCGAAGAAGCCCGATTTCGGCGGCGACACCTTCGAAGTGCGCACCGAGATCTCCCAGTATTCTGAGGCCGACGAGCTCTCGTATGATGCCGGCTTCACGTTCAACAAGACGCTGGCGCCGAATTTCGCAGTCCGCGGCTCCGTCGATTTCGAGAAAGATTCCGGCTTCATCGACTACCCGTTCGTAGTGCGCGAGATCGGCGTGTCTGATCCGGACCCGGACTTTTCCGATCCGGCCGATGTGGCCGCAAACCTGCGCCGCGTTGCCGATGCCGACGGCGAAGATGTCCTCTCTGCCCGCCTCGCCGCGCGCTGGGAGCCGACCGACTGGCTCGACACGACTCTGACCTACTATCTCCAGAAATCCGACATCGAAGGCCGCCGGGGCTCAAGCGCGCGCTCGACAGTGCCTGCCGGCGAGTATGAGCTGGCCAAGCGCGTCGAAGAACCGAACGAGATCACCAACCAGCTGCTCGCGCTGGAAGTGGTCGCCGATCTCGGCTTTGCCGAACTGACATCCGCCACCGGCTATTCGCGCTTCGCTGATCTCGGCCAGCGTGACCAGACCGACCTGCTGATCACGCTCGAATACAGCTACGAAGCTTTCCCGACCTTCACCTCCTTCACCAAGGAAAAGGGCAAGGAAGAACGGATCAACCAGGAGATCCGCCTCGTCTCGACCAATGACGGCCCGCTCAACTGGATCGTCGGCGCTTTCTACAACCAGTTCGAAGGCGCGGCCTATTCGGCCGAGTACACGCCGGGCTATGCGGCTTATGCGGGCTTCAACCGGCCCGACGATCTGGAGTACTTCTCGCAGGATTATACCAAGCTCGAGGAGTCGGCTTTCTTCGGCGAGATCGGCTACGACCTCACCGACAAATGGTCCGTCACGGTCGGCGGGCGCTACTACCAGTACGATCTTGAATCCTTCAGCGCCGTGGACTTCCCGCTGTTCGATGCAAGTTTCATCCCGGTCGGCGTGTCGTCGCTAGAAGACAGCCTGAAGGCGGACTTCGCCGCCGGCAGCCCGAACGGCACCGCCCGCACCGGACAGTCGGACGAAGGCACGCTGTTCAAGTTCAACACGTCCTACAGGTTCACGCCGGATTTCCTCGGCTATCTGACCATCTCGGAAGGTTACCGGATCGGCAACCAGAACGGCCTCGGTCCGTGCCCGGCTTTCGATCCGCTCGCGCCGAACGTTCAGGGCGCCTGCGCCCTGGCGCCGGGCCAGCAATACGGACCGAACCCGGGCGACGTGTCCACCCGCGACGAGCGCCAGTACCTGCCGGACACGACGACCAATTACGAAGTCGGCTTCAAGTCCACGCTGGCCGGCGGACGGGTCACGCTGAACGGGGCGGTCTATTACATCGAATGGGCAGATCCGCAGCTGACCTCGGCGACGATCAATGCCTCGATCCCGATCCGGGTGAACGCAGATGGCGCCGAGACGAAAGGGGTCGAGTTCAACGGCGCCTGGCTGGTGACCGATGCGCTGTCGCTGCGCGGCAGCTACAGTCATAGTGAGGCGACGCTGACGGCGCTGGCGCCGGGCCTGGTCGGCTCGATCACCCCGCCGGGCTTCGGCACGATCCTGATCGACGGACAGGACGGCGACCGCCTGCCGGGCTCACCCGAAGACCAGTTCTCCGTGTTCGGAACATATGTCCACGACCTCACGGGCAGCCGGACGCTGACCTTCAATGGTGGCTATGCCTGGCAGGGCGATGTCCTTTCGCGCACGGGCGGGCGGGGCGACGGGCTGACACTCGACAGTTTCGGCGTGGCGAATATCTCGGCAGTCTACGATACCGGTCCCTGGTCGGCCTCGCTCTTTGTCAACAACCTGTTCGACGAGTATTACGAGACCGGTGTCGTCTCGTCCTCGCTGTTCAACCAGGTCCTGACCGATGATGATGGCGGCCCGGTTTTCACGCGTAGCTACTTCACCTACGTCGGCGCGCCGCGCGTCATCGGCGCCCGGTTCAATTACAAGTTCGGCGGGTAACACGAGGTCTGAAGCAGGCCGGGCGCAATCCCGGCCTGACGGGGCACCCGGGGGGTGTCAGACCGGAAAAGGCCGTCCGAAAGGGCGGCCTTTTTTGCATTCCTTCTTGAACCGCGCTCCCGCGAGGGGGGAGAAGGCTAGTGAGCCAACCCGTCAAAAAACACCACGCCGTCCTTCATCACGAAGTCCACGCTCTCCAGTTCGCGAACGTCCGCCAGCGGATCACCGGTCACGGCAATGATGTCGGCGCGCTTGCCCACGGCGAGGCTGCCGATCTCGTCTTTCAGGCCGAAAAGTTCGGCATTGCCGATCGTTGCGGAGCGGATGGCGTCGGCCGGGCTCATGCCCCATTTGGTCATCAGGGCGAACTGGCGGGCGTTCAGGCCGTGGGTGTAGACGCCGGCGTCGGTGCCGAAGGCTATCTTCGCGCCGGCTTTCACGGCGGCCTGGAAGCGCTCGCGCTGAGCCTGGCCGACAATTTTTTCTTTCTCCAGCGACTCCGGAAGGATGCCGGCCGCTTCGCCTTCGTCGAGGATGAAGTCCGACACATAGATGTCCATCGACAGGAAGATGCCCTGTTTGATCGCGGCCTTGAGGCTCTCGTCGCTGATCAGGCTCGCGTGCTCGACCGAGTCGACACCTGCCTCGATGGCGGTGGCGATACCCTTGGCGCCGTGGGCGTGTACGGCGACCTTGAGGCCAAGCTCATGTGCCTCGTCGACGATGGCCTTCATTTCCTCGAGCGTGAATTGCTGCGCGCCGATGGTGGTGCCTTTAGAGAGCACGCCGCCTGTGCCGCAGAACTTGATCACCTCAGCGCCGTATTTCTTGTTCTCGCGCACCTTCTGGCGTACCGCCCACGGACCATCCGCCACGCCGCCGCCAATGGCGCGGTCTTCGTAGGGCAGGAGATTGTTGTCGCAGTGCCCGCCGGTGATGCCGATCGACTGGCCGGCCGGAATGATCCGCGGGCCGGGCACTTCGCCGGAATCGATGGCATCCTTTAGATCGACATCCGCAAAGCCCGGCCCGCCGAGATTGCGTACGGTCGTGAAGCCGGCGCGCAGCGTCTTCTCCGCATTCGCCACGCCGGAGATGGCGGAACGGGAGGTGGAGACGGCAAGTCGGCGGTAGCCGTGCAGGTCGGAGCGGCTGGTCAGGTGGACGTGGCTATCGGACAGGCCGGGGAGCAGGAAGGCGCCTTTCATCTCGATCCGGGCCGCGCCCGATGCGCCAAGTGTGCCGGTCCTGCCAACCGCCTTGATGCGGCCGTCCTCGATCAGGATGTCGTGATCCTTCATCACGGTGCCGCGTTCGACATCGAGGACATGGCCGCCGGTCAGAAGCATCTTCTCGGCGGAGGCGCCGAGGCTGAGGGCGAGGAGGCTGGCGGCAGTGAGCAGGGCGCGAAACATGGGGCGTATCCGGGGTCTGGTTGCCTCTCAGGCCTAGCGCCCGAAGGGGGTGTTGGCCAGTGCAACCGGGTCCGCATAATCCGGGTGGCGCGGGTTTGGGCAGCGGCCTATAGCTCCCGCTCATGAACGCCGCTCTCCGCCTTGGATTTCCCGCCGCCCTGCTGGCCTACCTCATCTGGGGCAGCCTGCCGCTGTACATCCGCGCGATGCAGCATATCGGCGCGTTCGAACTGCTCGCGCACCGGATCCTCTGGTCAGTGCCGACGGCGATCCTGTTGATCGCGCTCGCCGCCAACTGGCGCGACGTGAAGCTGGCCTTCACCAGCTCGAACCTCAAATGGCTGGCCCTCTCCAGTGTCCTGATCGGGGCGAACTGGGCGATCTATATCTGGGCGGTGAATGCCGGCCGGGCGATGGAGGCCTCGCTGGGGTATTACATCAATCCGCTGGTCAACGTGCTGTTCGGTATGCTGATCTTTTCGGAAACGCTGCGCCGCGCGCAATGGGTGGCGGTGGCAATTGCCGCCATCGGTGTCGTGATCATGGCCTTCGCGTTCGGGCATGTGCCTTGGGTGGCGCTGGCGCTCTGCACGACGTTCGCGTGCTATGGCGTGATCCGGAAGAAGGTCGTCATCGACAGCCGCGCGGGTTTCCTTGTCGAGGTCGCACTGCTCGCGCCGCTTGCCGCGCTCTGGCTCATCTGGTTTGCGACGACGCAGGCGGGCGGCCGCTGGATTGGGGAGGGCGGCTGGGATATCGCACTGCTGATGGCGGCCGGGCCGATCACGGCGGTGCCGCTGATCCTGTTCGCGCTGGCTGCCAAGCGCCTGAAGCTTTCGACCATCGGCATGATGCAGTACATCGGCCCGACGTTGCAATTCCTGATCGCCCTGTTCGTGTTCAGGGAACCGTTCAATCTCACGCACGCGGTGGCCTTCGGTTTCATCTGGACAGCGCTGGTGATCTTTACGGCTGACAGCCTGATGGGCGACGCCAAGGCGCGGCGGCTGGCCCGCGCGGCCCGGCCAGCCTGAGGCGCAAAAAAGCG
>JBGTKN010000516.1:0-3764 GCA_041744615.1 Hyphomonas sp.
ATTGCGAAGGGATGGAGCTTGAATCCGCACAGGACCGCTACGGTGCGATGCCGCTTCCGCCGTACATCGCCCGCCGCCGCCCCGCCGACGCAAAGGACCGCGACACCTATCAGACGAAGTTCGCCGGCGAGGAAGCCGCCAGCGTGGCGGCGCCGACAGCCGGGCTGCATTTCACATCGCGCCTGCTGGACGAGATCGACGCGGCGCGGATCGCGCGTGAACATGTGCGCCTGCATGTCGGGCTGGGTACCTTCAAGCCGTTGGAAGACAAGCAGCTTGAGGAGAACAGGCTGCACGAGGAATGGCGCCGCCTGACGCCGGACGTGGCCGCGAAGCTGAATGCGGCGCGGGCGGCGGGCCATCGGATCGTGCCCGTCGGGACGACCGCGATGCGCACCCTGGAAAGCTGCGCAGAGGATGATGGCACCCTCAATGCCGCCACAGGACCCACCGACATCTTCCTGAAACCCGGCGACCGCATCCGCGCCACCGATGCGCTGGTTACGAACTTCCACCTGCCGGAATCCAGCCTTTTCATGCTCGTCTGTACACTGATGGGCACGGACGTCATGCAGGCAGCCTATGCGCATGCCATCCGCGAAGGTTACCGTTTCTATTCTTACGGCGATGCCTGCCTGCTGTTGCCCTAGAAAAGACCCCCATGCGCAACGGCATGAGGGTCTTCAGGCATCGCAGGGACGGATCAGCGGACTCTGACGACGGTGCGGGTCTCGCGCACTTCATAGGGGCGGTCGCGGTGGTCGTAGCAGAAGGTCGACTCATATCTCACGCGGTCGCCGCGCTCATACGTGTACTGAAAGGCCTCGTAACAGTCATAGCCTTCGTAGCGGGCATCCCAGTAGTGGCGGCGGTGCACGTCGCCATAGGTGTGCCAGTGACCAGAGCGATAGCCCTCATAGACATACGACCCGCTGGCACGCGTCTGTGAACGTACGCCGACATCGACATCGACGTCGGGCACGCCAACTCCAAGGCGGATTTGCGCCGCAGCGGGGGTTGCAGCCAGCGCCGAAGACAGGCCTAGGGCTGTCGCCATACCGATGATTTTCTTGGACTTTTTCATGTTAGTCTCCTGTGCGTACAGGACCTACGCGGCACGCGAGCGAGCTATCCATTACAATTTCGCAATGCGGGATCTCTCAGCCCGCCGGACGCAGTTCCGCCATTGAGCGGATCGCTTTGGCGGCGGTGATGCGCGCGAGGTGCCGGCCCTTGTCATCGCGCCAGTCGGCCTCGACGAGGGCGGTGGTCTTGCCCCGGCTGATCAGGCGGCCTTCGATGGCGATCAGGCCGTTCGGCACAGGGCGCAGGATCCGCGTCTGCAATTCCATAGTGGTGAACCACTCGCCGTCGTCCAGCGCGCTTGCCATCGTCATCGAGACGATGTGATCGGAGAGGCCGGCGACCCAGCCGCCGAAGACGCGGTCCGGCTGGATGTCGCGGTCGCCTGTGTTGGGCCATTCATACCGCGTGTAACCGTAGGATACCTCCTTCAGCCACTCATGCGGTTTGATGCCGAGATTGCGGATGCCGTTGGGCAACTCCCATTCGCCGGAACGGAGCCGGGCGAAGAAGGCCTCTTGCTGGGCCGAAAGCTCGGTTCGCATCAGGTAACGGTCGCCCCGCCGTCCACCACCAGCATCTGGCCGGTCATGTAGGCGCCTGCCTTGGAGGCAAGGTAGACGGCCGCGCCGGCGATCTCTTCCGGCTCGCCGATGCGTTTCAGCGGCGTGCCGGTGAGGGCGCGTTTCAAGGTTTCCGGATTGTCCCACAGCGCTTTGGCGAAGTCCGTCTTGATCAGGCCGGGCGCGATACAGTTGACGCGGATATTGTCGGCGCCGAATTCGGCGGCAAGGTTGCGGGCGAGCTGGAAGTCGGCCGCCTTGGAGATGTTATAGGCACCGATCACCGGCGAGGCCCGCAGACCGCCGATGGACGAGACGATGATCACAGCGCCGTCTTTGCGCTCGCGCATCTGGGGCGCGCACATCTGGATCAGCCAGTGGTTCGAGATGATGTTGTTCTGCAGGATCTTGGTGAAGGCATCATCGGTGATGCCTGCCATCGGCCCGTAATAGGGGTTGGAGGCCGCATTGCAGACGACGATGTCGATCTTGCCGAACGACCTGTTGGTCTCGTCGACCATCGCAGCCAAGTCTTCCTTGGAAGAGATGTTGGCGGGGATGGCGATGGCGGTGCCGTCGCCATGCTTCTTGTTGATCGCGTCGGCGACTTCTTGGCAGGGGCCCGGCTTGCGCGAGGAGATCACCACGCGGGCGCCCTGGTCGGCCATGGCCTCGGCGATCGCCCGGCCGATGCCGCGCGAGGAGCCCGTGATGATGGCGGATTTTCCCTTGAGATCGAACAGGCTCATGGCGGCCCTCCCTTGTCGTGTTGTTACAGCCTTGTTTTCGGGGCCGACCCTAGGGGAGGCGCGCCGGATCGGCTAGGGTTTACGTCGGGGGAATTTTTCTCTGACCCTCGCCTGCGGCGAAGCGAACGCTTTTTCGATAACGGAAACCTGTTAAAACTGCCGTCCATGTGGGGATATACCGCCAGAAAGATCGCGCGCGCCTGTGCCGCGATCGCGCTCATCTCCCAGGCCTTGATGCCTGGGGCGATGGCTGCGGCGTCCGCGCGTGCGGGTGACCTGGCGATGGTGCTTTGCGCCATGCCGGCAGAAGACATGCAGGGTGCCCGCTCTGCGGTCGGCTCTGAAATAGCCCAGCTCATCGCCCAGAAATCCCAATCCGCACCGGTGGACACGGACCATGACTGCCCGGCTTGCGTGATCGCCCAAACGTCCACGCTGCCGGAACCGGTCGTCCTGAAGTCACCCACCAAAGGCAGCGTGGCCCAAACCGCGCCCGTCTTTGAGGTCCGGTTCGCGCATGTCCCGCGCGGCCCGCCGGTCGGCTCACGTGCGCCGCCCGTTTCACTGAAAGCCTGATCTAGCCGCTCTCCGTCCGGAGGGCAGTTTGCCGGAGCACGCGCTCCCGGTCACTTTCATCTGAAAAGCACTCCCATGAAATTCTCATTCCAGACGGGCTCCGCATTGAGCCTCTCGGCTCTTGGCGTCGCCCTCTCGGCGAGCCTTCCGGCCTACGCCCAGGACCTCGAAGCCGCCGGCGACCGGGTGCGCGTCGAGGAAACTATCATCGTCACGTCGACGGCGCTTGCCGCCGAAGCGCAGGCCCGCGCGAACGCCACGCCCGGCGGCACCGACGTCATCACGCATGAGGAGTATGCCGACCGTTTCCTCGTCTCGATGCGTGACACGCTGGCCTTTTCGCCGGGCGTCTACACCCAGCCGCGCTACGGCCAGGAAGTGCGCATCTCGATCCGCGGCTCCGGTATCAGCCGGGGCTTCCACATGCGCGGCCTGACGCTCCTGCAGGACGGCGCGCCGATCAACCTCGCCGATGACAATGGCGACTTCCAGGAACTCGAGCCGATTTTCTTCGACCACCTCGAAGTTTATCGGGGTGCCAACGCGCTGCGTTTCGGCTCGGGCACGCTCGGCGGCGTCGTAAACGGCGTCACGCCGACCGGCGACACGGCCGAGGGCATCTATGTGCGCGGCGATACGGGCAGCTTCCAGACCTACCGGGGCCTCATCTCGGGCGGCGTCTCGAACGGCAGATGGGACGCCTGGGGCGCGGTCAGCGCCGATACGTCGGAGGGAGACCGGGGCCATGCCGCGCGCGAGTCCGTCCGCTTCCACGGCAATGCCGGCTATGACA
>JBGTKN010000517.1:0-4378 GCA_041744615.1 Hyphomonas sp.
GACCGGCGCGCGGGCGGCGAGGATGCCGGAGCGGATCGCGCGGCTCTGGCCGGCATTGCTGCGGTGTCCGAGGACGCGCAGCATCGGGTATTGGGTCTTCAGCGCCATCAGGCGGGCGCGGGTATCATCGGTGGACGCATCGTCCACAAACACCATCTCGAAGGCGCGGCCATCGAGCGCGGCGGCGATCTCCCCGACCAGCGTGGCCACGTTGCCGGCCTCATTGTGGACAGGCACGACGACGGAGAATTCGGCAGCTTCGGTCAAATTGCCCTCATCTCGGTCTGGGACGGCATCAAACGGCGCCTCATACCGGGCCTCGGGCGCAAAATCGAGGCCCCCATCACATTTGTCGCGGCGCGGGGGTTTCGGCCAAATGTGCAAGACGGCCCCCTAAAGCTGCGCTAAATGGCGCGCCATGACTGTTCTCGACCGACTTTCGACCGGCTGGAAAGCCTGGATCATCCTGTTCCTGCTGACCTTCGGCGCCGCCGCGCCGGGAGTGTTCCTCCTGCCCGCGCTGGACCGGGACGAGAGCCGCTTCGCGCAGGCCTCCAAGGAGATGCTGGAGGAGAACAACTACATCGTCATCCAGTACCAGGACGAGCTGCGCAACAAGAAACCCGCGGGCATCCACTGGCTGCAGGCCGCCTCCACAGCAATCTTCACAGGGCCGGAGGCCAAGCAGATATGGACTTACCGGGTGCCGAGCTGGCTGGGTGCAGCGTTTGCCACGCTCGCCTGTTTCTGGGCCGGTATTGCGCTGATCGGGCGGCGCGCCGCCTTCCTCGGCGCGGCGCTGTTCGGGGCGAGCCTGCTGCTGACGTCCGAGGCGCATATCTCGAAGACAGACGGGGTACTGGTGTTCCTGACGACGCTGGGCATCGGCGCCCTCGGGCGGCTTTATCTGGGTACGGACAGACCGGGGCTTATGGCGTTTCTGGTCTGGCTGACGGTCAGCGCGTCGTTCCTGATCAAGGGGCCGGTGACGATGATGGTGGTCGCCTATGCGGGACTCGGCGTTTATGTCTGGAGCCGCGCGGCGGAAGGCAAGGGCGGCGCATGGTGGCGGCGGCTGGCGAACTGGAAAGGCCCGGCGCTGTTCGTCGCGATGGTGCTGCCCTGGTTCCTGTGGATCCAGGCGGCGACCGATGGACAGTATATCGAAGGCGCGGTCGGCAAAGATTTGAAGGACAAGTTCACCGGTGCCTCGGAAGGCCATGCCGGGTGGTTCCTGTATCATCTCTCGCATATTCCGGCCTGGTTCTTTCCGGCGACGCTGCTGTTCGTTGCGGGGCTTGTGGCCTCCCTGAAGCAGGTGGCCGGGGAAGGGGGCGTGAACACCGCGCCGGTGCGCCGGTATGCGCTTGCAGGCCTTGCGATCTTCGCGGTACTTGCGGCTCTCAACTACGGTCTCGCGCTGGTGCCGGCGTTCGAGGCGGGCAGTGTAGCGGAAACCCTCCGTACACTGAAGCCCCTGCCGGCCTGGCCGTTCCTGTTCATCGCGGCGGTCTGGCTGATGGCCGGCGCGGCGCCGGGCGGGGCCGAACCATCAGACGAGACCAGGGGCCTGCGCCTGCTGCTCGCCTGGGGCGTGCTGACCTATGCCTTCTTCGAGCTGATGCCGACCCTGCTGAGCCATTACATCCTGCCGGCCTATCCGGCCTTCGGCTTGCTGTGCGGCTACGCCGCGGTGCGGCTGATGGACGGAGCGAAGCTGCCGGTCTCGAACGCGGTGGGCATGGTGCTGTTTTCGCTCGGCGCGGTAGTGCTACTCGCGGCGTCTTTCCCGGGCGTGACGACCAGCCTGATGGCGGAGACGGCGGGAGATTTCCGGACGGTTTCGGCCGAGGAAGTGCTGGCGGCCTGGACACCGTACCGGGATTATCCGGTCTGGTTCTGGTGGGGAGGCTTTGTGCTGGCGGGTCTGGCGCTTGTGGAGCTGGCGCGGCGGCAGGTGACCACTTCGATCCTGCTGGCGATTCTCTCCAGCATCGCGCTCGGCTGGCATATCCGCATCAACATGCTGCCCAGCCAAGTCTGGGTGCAACCGACCGAGACAGCGCGGCTTGCGCTGGAAGACGTGTGCGGTGTTCCGGGTGAGGACGATCTCTGCAACGTCAAGACGCCGGAGCGCGTGCTGGCGCTCGGTTATGCAGAACCGTCCTATATACTGACGATCGGCACGCAGAACCTGCACCCGCCGCAGACGCCGCTTGACCTGCCGGACGACCCGGCCGCCTATCCGGTCGTCTATCTCCTGAACTTCGAAGACCGTAAGGCTGACGAGCCGATCATCGACACCGCGGCGCGCCTACGGGCGCAAGCGACAAGCCTCGGCGCGTGCCTGACGGAAGGGGCGTCCCATTACGCGCTGAACTATTCCAATGGCGACCCCGTGCACTTCCGCGCCTGGCGGTTCGACTGGGGCGGTTGTCCTTAATCTGTTTTGGCGCGTGTGTGAAAATCGTATGGATGCGCACAGCCTCAATCTGTTCCTACTTTCGGATATGCCGAGCAAACGGCCGGAGCGCGGATAGAACGCACTGCTGACGGATGGTAGAGTTATACAGAGGGAGAAGACGCATTCCGATTTCCGCTAGTCGAACTTTCTTCGCCGGCTTTATGACCGTCTTGATCGGGGCTTGTCAGGCCATTTCCGTTTCCGGTCCAGAAGACGTCCGTTTGCTGACGACCGATGAGCTGACTGAAACGTTCTCAGACACAGTCATGAGTGATTCACAGAAATCAACGTTAAAGGAAGTCTTCTATGCCGATGGCAGGTACGAATCGCGATCCCGCGTTCGATACAAGGGCAGTTACTCGATCGTCGACAATGAGGTCTGCGTGATTTCGAAAGCGTCCGGTTCGCCGTTCTGCCGCAAATTTGCGCGAGACCAATCTGGGCGTATTCTGCTTGTTTATCGCCGGAACAGAGCCGCAGAATACTCAGATCTCAATATACCATACAGGTTTGCCCCGCTGGTTCCCCGGGAACCTCAATGACCGGGGCGCAAACCAGTGAGCCTGGACCCTGATGATGCCACGCTCCTGATGCGCGCAGCGCGCTAACCTTCCAGTTCCACATCCCAATAGAGATAGTCCATCCAGGTTTCGTGCAGGTGGTTCGGCGGGAATTTGCGGCCGATGTCCTGCAGCTGGTAGTTGTTCGGGCGGTAGGGCCGGCGCTGCAGGTCGAGATGGCTTTCGCGCAGCAGGCGGCTGCCCTTGGCGAGATTGCAAGGGCTGCAAGCGGTGACGATGTTTTCCCAGGTCGTGCGCCCGCCGCGCGAACGAGGCACCACATGGTCGAAGGTCAGATGATCCTGCGCGCCGCAATAAGCGCAGGCGAAGCCGTCGCGCAGGAAGACATTGAACCGTGTGAAGGCGGGCGGGCGGTCCTGGCGCACGAAGTCGCGCAGCGCGATCACCGAAGGCAGGCGGAGCTCCCGGCTGGGTGAGCGCACGACGCAATCATACTCGGCGACGATATCGACGCGGTCGAGGAAAACGGCCTTCACCACCTCCTGCCAAGGCCAGAGAGATAGTGGATAATAGGACAATGGCCTGAAATCCGCGTTCAGGACGAGGGCAGGGCGGCCATTCGGCGGCAGGGAAACGACTTCAGTCATGCCAGCCTCCCAGGCCGCGTGATTGGGTGAAATCCGTGCAAATCCTACAGAAGACGCGCTCTCCTTACTTGTCCGGACCAGTGTCTAAACGATTCCTTTCATAAGATTATGACAGCCCGGCATGAACGCAAGGGGCGCGGCTCAGGCGCGTCAGGGAGCGGTATCGCGGGCCCGGTCGACGTGCAGCCAGCCCCAGAGGAGGTGCGTCGCGACGCCCCGGTAGGGGCGCCAACGCTCGGCATGGGCGGTAAAGGCCCTTGCCTGCATTCGGATTTCGTAATTGCCGAGCCGCTTATGGGCCTCCATCAGGCCGACATCCGCGGTCGGAAAGGCGTCTATCGCGCCGGCGGCGTAGAGAAGGACCAGCTCGGCCGTCCAGGGGCCGATGCCGCGGACGGCGAGAAGTTCAACGCGCGCCTCATCGAGCGGCGCGGCGCAGACGCGGGCAAGGTCCAGTCGTCCGGAGACCATTGCTTCGGCAATCGAGATCATGTGCGCGACCTTCGGACGGGACATGCCGCAAAGGCGGATCTTTTCGGGATCGGCGGCGAGGACGGCTTCGGCGGTTACGTCGCCGAGATGCGCCTGGACGCGGCCCCAGATCGCTGCGGCGGCGGAGAGCGAGATCTGCTGGTGCGAGATCATCCGAGCGAGCATCGCATAGCTGGGTGCCTGATAGCGCCAGACCGGCACGCCGATCACCTCATACGCGTGCGCGAGGGCGGGGTCGGTCATGGCGAGATGCT
>JBGTKN010000518.1:0-1647 GCA_041744615.1 Hyphomonas sp.
GCGGCCTCGTTCTCGCGGCGCTGCTGCTCCTCGGCTATATGGACGAACTCATCATCGCTCCAGGCGGGCGTCTCGCCGGCAGCCGTCTTCTGTTCGGCGATCTTCCTTTCCCAATGCTCGCGGCCATACTCGGCCACCCAGACGGTGTTGTAATGCGCAGCGAGTTGCTCGCACAGCGTCGTCTTGCCGACAGATTCAGCGCCGATCAGCACGACGCGCAGCACCCGGTCCCCGCTCATGCCTTCACCGCCTTGCGCCAGGCCAGCAGACCCATGACCGCCATGCAGAGGAATATACTGTAAAGCAAGGCTGTCAGATGGAGACCGCGGGAGATGTAGAGGGGAACATAGATCACGTCGGCGAGTATCCACAGGTGCCAGCATTCAAGCTTCTTGCGGCTCTGCAACCATTGCGCCGACAGGCTGATCGAAGTCGTCAGCGCGTCCCAGAATTTCGCGGCGCCGCCGATCTTGCCCAGTGCCCACCAGAGGACGGCGGTCGCCGCGGCAATGAAGACCGCGATCAGCGCGAGTTCCCGCCGCGATGTGCGCCGAACCTTCAGCGCGGTCCGGTTCTCGCCGCCGAACAGCCAGAGGTACCAGCCGATCAGGTTGAGGGTGAAATAGACAACCTGCAGGCCGGAATCCGCATACAGACGGTATTCGTAGAAGATCCAGGCATATATGGCGACATTCACCAGACCGAGCGGGAAGTTCCAGATGCTCTGGCGCACGACCAGCCAGACGCAGACAACGCCCGTGACAAAGGCGCCGGCTTCCAGCGCGCCGGCCGAGCCAGTGGCCCAGGCGGCGTACGCTATACCGATGGTGGCGAGCAACAGGAGGGTGGGAACGCCCACTTCGACGAGGCGGTTGCCGGATGTGCGGGAAGGGGCGGTCTGCGTCATCCGGGAGCCAGGTTGAAGGGGTCTGGGGCCGGTCGTAGCGGCCAGCCCCGGCCATCATCCTTAGTTCTTCGACATCGCGTCTTCGAAGTTCTGCGCGACCTTCTCGATGAAGCCTTCCGTGGTCAGATAATTCTGCTCCGGGCCGACAAGGAGGGCGAGGTCCTTCGTCATGAAGCCGGCTTCGACCGTCTTGACGATGGTCTCTTCCAGCGTGCGGGCGAACTTGCGCACTTCCGGCGTGCCGTCCATCCGGCCGCGGTGATCGAGGCCTTGCGTCCAGGCATAGATCGAAGCGATGGAGTTGGTCGAGGTCGCCTCGCCCTTCTGCCAGTTGCGATAGTGGCGCGTCACGGTGCCGTGTGCGGCTTCGGCTTCCACCGTGTTGCCATCCGGCGAGAGCAGCACCGACGTCATCAGGCCGAGCGAGCCATAGCCCTGCGCCACGGTGTCGGATTGCACGTCGCCGTCATAGTTCTTGCAAGCCCAGACAGAGCCGCCGGACCACTTCATGCAAGCCGCCACCATGTCGTCGATCAGGCGGTGCTCGTAGGTTCCCTTGAAGGCGGCGAACTTGTCCTTGAACTCGGTGTCGAACACTTCCTGGAAGATGTCCTTGAAGCGGCCGTCATAGGCTTTCAGGATCGTGTTCTTGGTGGAGAGGTAGACCGGCCACTGGCGCTGCAGGCCATAGGTAAAGCTGGCGCGGGCGAAGTCGCGGATCGACTCGTCAAGGTTGTACA
>JBGTKN010000519.1:0-2363 GCA_041744615.1 Hyphomonas sp.
CATCGCGGATGCGCGCATCTCGACCGTCAGCCATCAACGGATCGGCGACCTCTCCAAGGGCTATCGCCGCCGCGTGGGTCTGGCCGGCGCGATCCTGCACGACCCGCCGGTGCTGGTGCTGGACGAACCGACGGACGGCCTCGATCCGAACCAGAAGCGCGCGGTGCGCGCCCTCATTGCGCGCATGGCTCCGACCAAAGCGATCATCATCTCCACCCATACGCTGACCGAAGTGCCGGCGATGTGCCACCGCGCGGTACTGATCGACCGGGGCCGGGTGATCGCCGATGATACGCCGGCCGGCCTCGCCCGGCGCTCCGAGGACGGATCACTGGAATCGGCCTTCTCGCGTCTCACCGACCAGGTGGAGGATGAGACGTTGTGATGGACTTCCTCAAGACCCAGATGAGCGGTTTCACCGCGACCTACCGGCGCGAGCTCGGCGCCTACTTCGCGACGCCCATGGCCTATGTTTTCCTCGCCGTGTTCCTGCTGGCGCTCGGCGTGTTCACCTGGGAGGCGGGGCGGTTCTTCGATACCGGGGTCGCCGACCTGCAACCCTTCTTCGTCTGGCATCCCTGGCTTTATATGATTTTCCTGCCGGCCCTCGCCATGCGGCTCTGGGCTGACGAGAAAGCGAGCGGCACGGATGAGCTGCTGCTCTCGTTGCCGCTTGGCATTCCAGGCCTCGTGCTCGGCAAGCTGCTGGCGGCCTGGACCGTGGCGGCTGCAGGCCTGCTGCTGACCCTGCCGATGTGGGTCTCGGTGAACTTCCTCGGCGCACCGGACAATGCGGCCATCGCGCTCGCCTATTTCGTCAGTCTGCTGATGGCCGGGGCCTACCTTTCGATCGGCGCGGCCGTCTCGGCGCTGACCGGCAGCCAGGTCACCGCCTTCGTGGTCAGCGTCGTGATCGCTTTCGTGTTCACCGCCGCCGGTTGGCCACTCGTGCTCTCAACGGTACAGAGCCTGTTCGGCACGGGGTTCGCCGACATCGTCGCGCGCTTCTCCTTCATCACCCAGTTCGAGGGCGCCCAGCGCGGCGTTCTGGAGCTGCGCGCCGTGGCATACTTTCTCGGCTTCACCGCGACCTTCGCCTTCCTCAATTGTCTCTGGGCCTCGCGCCAGAGACTGGGTTGAGCAGCACGATGAACGCGCGGCGCTATCTGATACTCTCCACCCTGCTGGCCGGCGTGATCCTGCTCGCAGGCAATATCGCCGCACAGAAACTTCTGGCCGGCGCGCGGATCGATTTCACCGAAGGCGGGCTTTACACACTGTCACGGGCAACCCGGACGACACTGGCTGATATTTCGGAACCGGTGGATCTGACCTTCGCCTATTCGCGCCGGGTCGGTCAGGATTATCCGACCGTGCAGGCACATGCCGCGCGGGTGCGCGAATTGCTGGCCACCTATGCCGCCGAGTCAGGCGGGCGAATCCGGGTACGCGAGATTGATCCCGCACCCTTCTCCGAAGCGGAGGATGAGGCGCTCGCGGCCGGAATTCCCGCCGTACCGGCTGGCGGAAATGATCCGCTCTATTTCGGCATAATCGGGCGCAACACGATCGACGATGTCCGTATCTTGCCTTTCCTTGCGCCTGAGCAGGAACTGACGCTCGAATATGACCTGACCCGGATGATCGCCCGGCTGAACCATCCCGACCCGCCGCATGTCGCCATCCTGTCCTCGCTTCCCGGAATGAACGCACCGGATCCGGCAGGCGGCTATGTACTGCTGCAGGATATCGCCCGCAGTTTCGAGATCGATCCGTTGGCGGAGGATTTCAGCAGCTTGCCGGAAGGGCTCGACGTGCTGCTGGTTGTGCACCCGCCGCCGCTGTCCAGCCGTCAGGAATGGCTGATCGACCAGTTCCTGCTGCGCGGCGGCCGCGCAGTGTTCCTTGTCGATCCGGCCGCCAAGATCGCCGTGACCGGGGACGTGTTCGGCACCAGCAGTGAACTGGCCCGTTCCGGACTTGGGCGGCTGGGCCGAGCCTGGGGCGTGGAACTGGCGCCCGATGCGGTGGCCGACGCCGCCTTTGCCCTGCCGGTGCCGGTCGAGACCGCCCGCGGCGTAGAAGAACTCGCCCATCCCCTTTTCCTGGGTGTGCCGGCAAGCGCGATGAACCGCGACGATCCGGTAACCGCGGACCTGATGCGGGTCGTGAATTTCGGTGCACCGGGCGCGCTGCTTCCGGCCACGCCGCCAGAGGGGGTGACGATCACGCCCCTGATCACGTCCGGGCCGAGTCCGTCCTTCATCAATGCCGGGGAGGCCGCGCGCGACATGCCCCCGGCCGAAGTGCTACGCCGCTATCAGAGCCTGCCCTCCCCCGTTGCGCTGGCCATGCGCGTCTCC
>JBGTKN010000520.1:0-6123 GCA_041744615.1 Hyphomonas sp.
TTCGCAGTAGGCGTGGGAGAGGTTGTAGTGCTGACCGGCGAAGGTGGCGGGTGTCTCGGTGCGCATGCGCGCCTCGAGATCGGCGCGCGGCGTCTCGCCGCGATTGCGGAGCATGTGATGGACCGCCGAGAGGCCGTACTCGATGGCGGTGAGCCGGTCTTCAAGAGCGCCAAGGTCGAAAGTGGACTCAATCGAGCGGAGCGCGAGGTCGATGCGCGTATAATCCGGCTGCGGAAGGTTCAGGACTGCATCCTGCAAGGCGGCAAGGCGGCGATCCAGCGATTCCATCCGGCCCTGGCCGCGAAGCTCCGTGCGGATCGAGGCGAGGGACGCATCCAAGGCGCCAAGCTGGCTATAAACCGGCTCCAGATCGACCGGGCGGCGCGACAGTACATCAAGATCGCTCTCGATGCCGGCGAGAGTGCCGATCAGCGTTTCGGACGAGGGACCTGCCGCAAGCCGGGTTTCGAGCGATGCGAGCCGGTCGATAATCGGCGCGAGGTCGGGTTCCGGAATCTGAACATCGCGCACTGCCATCTCGAGGGCGCTGACGCGGTCAAGCACAATGCCAAGATCCGGTTCGCGGGCCCTGGCGGCCGCGCTAAGGGTATCGAGATTGTCTTGCAGGCCGGCGATCCGGCTCTCAAGCGGTGCGAGGTTCGGCTCCGGAAGCTCAAGGTTTTCCACTGCCACCTGGATGGCCGCCATGCCGCTATGCACAGGACCGAGATTGACTTCCGGAATCCGGATTTCCGCGATCAGTTGCTCCAGACGATCAAGGCGTGGCTCGATGGCAGCGTGCAGGTCTGGCAAACGGGATTCGCTGACGTGCGAAGTCAAGGCTGCCAGCCGCGTGTTCACCCCGTCGATGTCCGGCATGCGCAGATTGTCGATGCGGGCAGACACACCGCGCAGGTGCTGGTCGATCGCTTCAAGGTGCACCGTCCGCATCGAGGCAATCGCCGCCGAGACGGCAGATACCGTCTGCTCGAGGCCGCCAAGGCGTTCCTGAAGTGCGGCAGTCGCCGGATCCGGCGCAGAAAAGGCGTGCTGGATGTCGGAAAGCTTCTGCTGAAGCGGCAGGAAATCCGGTTGCGGCGGGCGATAGCTTTCGAGCGCCATCTTGAGCGAATACTCGACATCTTCACGGGTCATCGCTTTGCCCTGGTTGAGGAAGGCATCCACCTGCCGGTTCAGTTCGGAATGCGATTCCGTCACGTCCACGAACTTCCGGCGCATCCACCACCAGGCAAGGGCCGCGCCGAGCAAGGCCGCGAGACCGAGCAGGAAAATGATCTTTACGAGGAGAAACCACATGATCAGGCTCCGATCGCGGGAAAGAGGAGAATTTGGAGAGCGGCGCAGTTCATTCGTCGGCCCTCACGATGCGGATTTCGATACGACGATTGAGGGCGCGGCCTTCTTCTGTCGCATTGTCGCCCACGGGTTGGGCAGGACCATACCCTGCAGCGATGATCCGTCCGGGCGCCACGCCGCGCTGGATCAGGGCGGCGCGTACCGCTTCAGCGCGGCGCCGGCTGAGGTTCTCGTTGATGGCAGCGCTGCCGGTATTGTCCGTATGCCCTTCAACGCGGAGCGTGCCGGGACAGTCCGCGGCCGCGCGCGCCGTGAGGTCGAGTAGCGCCGCCTTCGAACTGGAGATGCGGTCGCTGCCCGGATCGAACTCGATGCGGGACGCTTCGAGCAACCGGGCGAGTTCCTCTTCGCAGGATTCGACCATCTCTTTCGCCAGAATCTGGATTTCACCGACCGATCCATAGGCGAGCGGCGCACTTGCCAAGGCGCGAACCTGTTCGGCTTCGCTTGCAGGCAGCTCGCAACGCAGGTCGAAGTGCAGGGCGGTGAGACTGGCCGTGCCGGAGTCGCAAAGCCGGAGGGTTTCTATGCCGCGCAGTGCCGCCTCCCGAAAGCCGTCCGGCGCCGGGATACCGATCGGGTCGAGATTGTTTTCGACTTGTTCGATCCTGACCGGACGGTTCGTATTCGCGGCAGCGAAAACCGCGTCGCGCGTGGCTATGTCCGGCACGCGGCCATCCAGCGTCAGTTTGGCGCCGGAGAGCCGAAACAGGTATTCCGGGATATCGCTGTCTGCGGACAGTGCAGGCGACTGGCCATCGGCGGCGGCTTGGTTCGGGCGGCTTGCGCTTGCGCCAAATTTTCCGGTGACGCGGGTGACCGGACGGGCAAGGCCGAGCCATGTCTGCGCGCGGGCCGTTCGTATATTGTTGATCAGGCGCTGACCGGCTTCCGGGGTCGGCGGGTTACCGGTGACCGTGACCCATTGTCCTGACACATCGACGCGCGCCCAGTCGGCTCCCGTGTCGAACAACGCCTGTTCAGCGGTCACGCGCACGACGTCTTCCACGCTATGCCGGGCGAAGCCGCCCCATGCGACGAGCATTAGCAGGGCGAGACCAAGCACCGGGAGCAATCCGAACGGCACGAAGGGAAGACCATCGCCGGATGCACGCCGAAAGCGGCGGACGGTGTGCGCCGCCGTTTTTGTCGACACTAACGGATCCAGAGTCATGACAATTCCCCTTCGGGCGCCAACGCTGACGCGAGGGACGCCCAGATCCCTGTTTAAAGTAAAGCCATAATAGAACCAGCGCAGCAATACTTCGCGCCAACCGGTTGTGGCCCCGCTGCAGTTTGCTCCGGCGACAGACGGCGCGCCTGTCGGCGGTGCCGGAACTACCGTCGATTTCTGCTTGAAAACAGTGTGTTATACCCTTGGCGGTGAGAAGGCCAAAAGTCAGCCGACTTGCAACCTCATATTGTAACTGGTTAGCGCATTACAGATTACGGAACTCAGAACATCTGTAATTCCCAAGAACTACTCGCTTCATGGGCGAGTAATCAGATGAAGGTTCGCATTTGAACGGTTCTTCCGCCGCTGGGGACTTGCCCGCGCGGGACGACCCAGACCAGTGTTGCAAAATGCCTGACGCGCGTAACCCCTTATCTGGCGATGCCGTTGACCCGTTTGCGGCAGCGGGGCTGTCCGGCCATCCTGCCTGCAGGATGGCGGCAGCGTCCCTGGGGGTGGCGGGCGTGCCCGGGCAGTTGACGTCGGCCGAACATCTGCGTCTCGAGCGAATGAAATCACCTCCACGGCGGGCCGAGATGCAGGGATCGTTCAAAGTTCGCCGTGCCCTGATTGCCGGGATCACGGGGTGCTTGCCGGAAGAAGTTTCGATGGACACGCAACAAGATGGCGCGCCGGTCTTGTTGACGCCCCCGGGGTGGACGGTGTCTCTGGCGAACAAGGATCGCCATACAATCGTTGCGTTGGCGCGGGCTCCCTCCGCGATCGGAGTCGATATTGAGATTGTGCGGACGATGAACTGGAAGCCGGCCCTTGCGATGATATCCAGCGATGCGGAACGTCGGGACGTGGAAACTGCTCCCGGCGACGTCGAGTCGAACATGCGGATGTTCTTCCGGATATGGACTTTGAAGGAGGCGGCACTGAAGTCCACAGGGCGCGGCTTTCGCGCGGGACCGAAAGCCGTGGAGACACCCTTGTCGATTGTCAGCGCGCCCGGCAGCGGGACTATGCTGGCATTTGGGAGCGCCTTCGATTTCTGGACTGCGGATGCTGGTGACGCGGTCGTCAGTCTCGTGCGCCAGCGCACTTAGCGCGGCTTGCTGAACCCAATCGAAAGCGGATGGGCTTCGTAGATCCGAAGCCCATCGCACCAGAGAGACCCACGCGCGGTGGCAAGGATACGCGAGGCGGACGACTCAAGGCTGAGAAGTTCGATCACGGTCGTAACTTCCTTTTTCTCCGGCGTAACCTGGCCGCGATACGACCATTTCACCCGCTCTCCGATCGCCGGCGTTTCTGCGATCATGCCGTTAACAGCGGTAGGCGGAACTTTCAGGAGCACGGCCCGCATCAGGAGCTGTTCTAGCGCGTCGAGACCGAGCGATCCGGGCTGCACCGGATCGTTGAAGAAATGCGCCTTGAAATACCAGGCGGACGGATCCACCGATTGGCGCCCCCGGATGAGACCGAGCCCCGCCGAGCCTCCCTGAGCATCGAAATAGTCAGCGCGGTCGAGCATGCGCAGCTGATCCGAAGCAAGGCGCGGATCAGTGGGGGACATATCCTGCGCTGATGACGGAAGTGCGAGGAAGCCCCGATCCGTTTCGGAGATCGGAAGGCCGGCCTGACGCACCAGCGCGGCGGCGGGGAAAAATCCGAAACGGGTCGTCAGGTCCATGACGGGTTCGCCGGTCTTCAGTCGCGCCGCGACGTCGAACGCCACTATCGTCATCGGCCCTACCTTGGAGAAGCTCGACAGGGTCGTCTCTACACGGATGGTACCGTCATGCGGGCCGATCATTCGGTGAATTTTGCCGTCGCCCTCGAGATTGCGGAACCGGTCACCGCCTTCGAGCGCGAAGCCGCAATGGCTCGCCAACCAACCGCAGGGCTGGAGGATGATTTCGTTAAGCACGGCAAACGGCATGGAGCCGGAACGATTGTCAGCAAAGTACCAGGCGTCCGGCGGAATGTCGTACTCGGCAGTAATGCGCGCGCCGGTTTCCTGCACACCCGGACGGGTTGAAACGTCTGTCACGCGCGACATGACGTGATAGGGTGGCTGGGGCAGGCGGGGTACGCGGCCACCGATGTCGAAGCGGTCATACATCGCGCCGAACGCCGCCGAGGGCGGGCCGTTGGCGCAGTCGAGCAGGGCTTCCTGATCGCCCCGGCTTTCGCGCTGCGGACCAACGCGAATGGGCACGGCAGAGATGCGCGGCGCGGGCCAATTGCGGCGCAGCTGGATACCGAAGCGCGGGCAGTAGAACACCTTGCGACCATCCGAGCGCGCGAGCAGCGAAGCGAAGATGCGCGGGGTTTCGCCGAGGATCACTTCGTCGATGAAGACTTCATATGTGATGTCGTGGGCTTTGTCGGGGATCACCTGGCCCCGGCAGATGAACTTGGCAGTTTCGCCCGGTACGGGTTCGAAGACATAGCCATCTCGCTCCTGCGTTAGACCAAGGGCCGCAGCGTAAAACTCCAGTGCCTGCACCGCGGCCTCGGCCATCAAGGTGCCCGGCATGCACGGGTCGTTGTGGAAGTGGCCTTCGTAGAACCAGGCGTCGGTAGCCACGCGAGAATGGGCGCGCAGGTAGCCGCGCTTCCAGGGCCCTCCTGTTGGGTCAAATGCCGAAACGCTTTCGAAGAAGTTCAGCTTGCCTGCCGGGAGGTGTGCCGGGAATGTCTGAGCTGCGCAAAGTTCGAAGCCCTTTCCGAAGCAAGCGAACGCATCACCCCGCCGGAAGGCGAGCACATCTGCTTCGCTGAAGGCGCGCTTGGCGCTGGCGCGGCCCGCGTCGATCGGAGCGATGGCCTGCGTGGGAGGGGGAGAGGTTTCCGCGTCCCAAGCGACGCCTTTACCGGATGCAAGTTCGCCATCAGTGAAGAAGCCTGCCTGACCCTGACGGACAGAGAAGACGGGGCGGCCCTTTGCCTTGCAGTCGTACTGGAAGAAGAACATCCGCACACCAGCAAACGTAGCGTGCTGGGTGATCTCGATCTGAAACTTGAGCGTCTCTCCAGCGAGCGGCAGCCCGCCTTCATGGAATGTGATCTCGCAGCCGAGGAGACGGTAGACACGTTCGCTCTGGTTCTTGAGGTCAGCGCCCATCCAGCCGATGAGCGTGAGATCAGCCTGTCCGCATTCGATCAGCGGGCCGGGGCGGACGCGGCCGTCATGCGTGTACCATCCGTCGGCGGATACATCGGTCTCCGTCCAGATAACACCGGCGCCTTCGACGCCTGCCGCGGCGTCGATGCCCGTTATCCGGTCAACCAGCAACAGTGGAGCGGCGGGGAGGCGGACCTGGCGGGCATACTGATCCTGCGCGCGGAACGCGTCGCCGAAGAAGACCGACATCTCGCCACGCGCGGAGGCTTCGACGGCCGCGCGTTCCCATGATTTTCCCACGGGCGGCCTTGAGCCGAGCGGCGTGCGGCCAGACAGTATGCCCACCGGTGGCGGGGCCTTGGAATGCTGTCCGCCCGGCGGGGGAGGGAAGGGTGTCAGACCCGCCGGCGCGGCATCGCGGACCTGTTCCACGTAG
>JBGTKN010000521.1:0-9612 GCA_041744615.1 Hyphomonas sp.
AGGAAGACGAGCGCCAGCAGCAAGCCGACGGGGGCGAGGAAGGGCTTCGATTGCGGCACCGCCTCGCTGTAGCCGCCGAGCAGGAACGCGGCCGCGGCAGCCGAGATTAGCAGCACCGCGAGATACACGAAGGCCGTGCGCGAGGGCACACGCGTGATGCCGCGACGGCCGATCAGGGAGCGAGCAAGCGCCTGTTCATTGGCAAACGGGAAGGTGACGCCTGCTGCCCAGAACAGGTAAAGCAGGCCGGCGACCGCGAGGACAAGGGCGAGACAATTGCCGACCAGTTCAGCCAAATCCGTGCACTCCAGCCCATTCCCCGCGTATGACACTACATGCAGGGCAAGCTTGCCGCCAGAGCCGCGATTGAATAGCCAAGGGCTTGATCCTTAAACTACACCCCGACAAATTGGAGTTCCCCCATGTCCGACCTTGAAAACACGCTGTTGCTGGAGACATCCAAGGGCACCGTCAAAATCACATTGCGGCCGGACCTGGCGCCGGGCCATGTGACACGGATCAAGGAACTCGCCCGTGAGGGGTTTTATGACGGCATCGTTTTCCACCGAGTGATTGCGGGCTTTATGGCGCAGACGGGCTGTCCGAAAGGCACCGGCACCGGCAATTCCAAGAAGCCAGACCTCAAGGCCGAGTTCAACAAGGAGCCGCACGTGCGCGGGACCTGCTCGATGGCCCGCACTTCTGCGCCGAATTCTGCCAACAGCCAGTTCTTCATCTGCTTTGGCGAAGCCTCCTTCCTCAACGGTCAGTATACCGTGTGGGGCCAGGTGACCGAGGGCATGGAGGCCATTGACGCGCTCGCCAAGGGCGAGCCGCCGCGCAGCCCGGACCGCATCGTCTCGATGCGTATCGCTGCCGACGCCTGAAGTCGGTAGGGGCGACGGGAGGGGACACGTTGATGGCAGAACCCAGCGCCCCTCGCCGCCGGCCACCGCTGCGCCGCAATACCACGATCCTCGGCTCCCGCATTGCGCGGCTGATCTTTGCCTCGAACCTGGCAGGGCTCGCGATCCTGATCATCGGCGCGATGGTGCTGAACGAGATGCGCGCCGGGTTCGTGGCCTCCAAGCAGCAGGACCTTGAAGCGCAGGCGCAGATTTTCTCGAGCCTGCTTTCCGATGATGCGACGACGCCCGAGCCCGGCCTCAACGCCGAGGCGGCGCGCCAGACGCTGCAGCGGCTGAACCTGCCCGAACGTGTACGCGCACGCATCTTCACGCCGGGCGGCGAACTTATCGGTGACAGCTACTATCTCTCCGACCGTGTCGACGTGACCGCCCTGCCACCGCTCAGCGAGCCGGGCTTTCTGGCCCGCACGGGACGCGACCTTTCCGAATGGGCGGGCAATGTGTTCGGGTTCTTCTCGCCGCGGCGGACTTCGGAAGCGCTCCGTTCACAGAGCTTCGAGGAGGAATTCGACATCGCGGCGCTAGGCGGACAGTCCGCGAGCCAGAGATTTTCTGACCGGGGCAACCGGGTGATCTCGGTGTCGATGCCGGTGCAGCGGGTCTCAGCCGTGGTCGGCGTGCTGGTGCTGGAGGCGAGCGACATCGACGAGATCATCCGCGCCGAGCGGGTGGCGCTGGTGCCGTTCATCGGCGTCGCGGTGCTGATGGCGTTCATCACCTCGGTGATGCTGACGCTAGGGATTGCTCGGCCCTTGCGGCGGCTCGCGCTGGCGGCCGACCGAATCCGGTCGGGCGCATCCGACAAGATCGACGTGCCGCTGCTGACCCAGCGCACCGACGAGATCGGTGACCTTGCGACGTCGATCCAGAGCATGACCGAGGCGCTGCTGGAGCGGATCGAGGCGAACGAACAGTTTGCGGCGGACGTGGCGCATGAACTGAAGAACCCTCTGACCTCCATCCGCTCGGCGGTAGAGACGCTGGAGCGGGTGAAGGACCCGGACGCAGCGACGCGGCTGCGGCAGGTGATCACGTCAGATGTGAAACGTCTCGACCGTCTGATCACGGACATTTCGAATGCTTCACGCCTTGAAGCGGAGATGACGCGCCTGCCGAGCGAACAGATCGACATTGCGCGCTTCGTGCGGGACGTAGTGCGCACGTATGAGGGGATTGGCGACAGCGAGACGGCGGTGCATGTCTCGTTCACGGATGCAACGATGGGCGCGCGGCTCGTGGTGCGCGGACGAGAGGGGCCACTCGGCCAAGTACTGCGCAATCTGATCGACAATGCGCGCTCCTTCTCGCCGGGCGGCTCCACTGTCGAAGTGCGCCTCGACCAAACCAATGACGGCCCGCGCACGATTGCGCGCCTGACAGTTGAGGATTCCGGCCCCGGCGTGCCGCCGGACAAGCTGGAGACGATCTTCAACCGTTTCTATACGGATCGTCCCAAGGGCACTGCCTTTGGCAACAATTCCGGGCTTGGTCTGTCCATCGTCAAGCAGATCATTGCGACGCATCGCGGCAAGGTTTGGGCTGAGAACCGCACAGAGAGCGGCGCAAAATTTACGGTAGACCTTCCGGCGATCTAGGGCGCAGGCCCCTTGCCTCGCAGTTCTGCACCGAGGGCGGCGAAAGTCTTGTTCACTTCCTCACATATTTCCAGTTCCGCAGCTTGCCTTCGGCGAGCCATTCGACAGATTGCTCGATGCGGCGGGCGCGGGTGGCGTCCTGTTTCGCGTCCGTGATCCAGGTGACGTAGTCGCGCTTGTTGAAGGGCGAGAGCGCGTTGAAGGTGGCGGCGGCGGACTCCGAGGTTTTCAGCGCCTTGGCTAGGTCCGGCGGCACTTCCGGTGCCGGCTTGGGCGCCTTGCGCGGAGCGGCGGGGCCGGCCTCGATAACCTTCATCCGAGCCTTCAGCAGCTTTGCGAGGGCTGCTTTTGTGGGCAGGTCGGCCATGGAGCGCATCTTGCCGAATTCGCCCATGCCCTCGGCGCCTTCGTCCTTGTGCTCGCCCTGGACGAAGAAGGCGACATGGCTTTTGAAACCAGCAAGGCCGCAGAGATTCTTGCCGCGATAAGAGAGCGACGGCGCACCCCACTTGATCGTTTCCTCCGCCTCCGGACAGATGGCGTGCGCCTTTTCGCGCAGTTTCTGCAGCATCGGGCGGGCGAACTCGGCCGACTTTGCAATGTAGGCGTCTATGCGGGCGTCTGTCTGCATCAGCGGTTCTGGCGGTTGTCGATCAGGTCGGTGACGACTTCCGGGTCGGCCAGCGTGGACGTGTCGCCAAGGCTTCCGAATTCGTTTTCGGCGATCTTGCGCAGGATGCGGCGCATGATCTTGCCGGAGCGGGTTTTCGGCAGGCCAGGGGCGAACTGGATCAGGTCCGGCGAGGCGATGGGGCCAATCTCGCCGCGCACGTGCTGAACGAGATTCTTGCGCAGCGCTTCGTCGGCCACTACGCCCTGGCGGAGCGTAACGTATGCGTAGATGCCCTGTCCCTTGATGTCATGCGGATAGCCGACGACGGCCGCTTCGGCGACCGCGTCATGGGAGACGAGTGCGCTTTCGACTTCTGCCGTACCCATGCGGTGGCCGGAGACATTGATTACGTCATCGACGCGGCCGGTGATCCAGTAGAAACCGTCCTCATCACGGCGGCAGCCGTCGCCGGTGAAATACTTGCCGGGATAGGCGGTGAAATAGGTTTCCACAAAGCGCTGGTGATCTCCGTACACGGTGCGCATCTGGCCCGGCCAGCTATCGGTGATCAGCAGGTTGCCGTCGGCAGCGCCTTCGAGTTCCTTGCCGTCTGCGTCAACCAGCACGGGCTGGATGCCAAAGAAGGGATGCGAGCCGGCGCCGGGCTTCATCACGGTGGTGTTCGGCAGCGGCACGATCAGTGTGCCGCCTGTCTCGGTCTGCCACCACGTGTCGACGATCGGGCAGCGCCCGTCGCCCACAACATGGAAATACCATTCCCAGGCTTCGGGATTGATCGGCTCGCCGACCGTGCCTAGGAGACGGAGCGATTTGCGGTGCGCCTTCTTCACCGGGCCTTCGCCTTCGCGCATAAGGGCGCGGATGGCGGTGGGGGCGGTGTAGAAGATGGTGACCTTGTGATGGTCGCAGACTTTCCAGAAGCGGCTCGCATCCGGATAGGTCGGCACGCCTTCGAACATGACGCTGGTCGCGCCGTTCGCCAATGGTCCGTACACGATATAGGTGTGGCCGGTGACCCAGCCGACATCGGCCGAGCACCAGAAGATGTCGTTTTCCTTCAGGTCGAAGACATATTCATGCGTCATCGAGGCCCAGACGAGATAGCCGCCCGTGGTATGCAGCACGCCCTTTGGCTTGCCGGTAGAGCCGGACGTGTAGAGGATGAACAGCGGGTCTTCGGCGTTCATTGGCTCGGGCGGGCAGTCGGCAGAGATGTCCTTGCCGATCTCGTGCAGCCAGTGGTCGCGGCCGTGGACCATCGGCACGTCGGCGCCGGTGCGTTGGACGACGAGGACGGATTTCACCGTGCCGTCGGCGATCTCGCAGGCGCGGTCGACATTGGCTTTCAGCGGAACGGTCTTGCCGCCGCGCAGGCCTTCATCGGCGGTGATGATCACGGTAGAGCCGCAATCGGTGATGCGGCCTGCGAGCGCGTCCGGCGAGAAGCCGCCGAAGACCACCGAATGGACCGCGCCGATGCGCGTGCAGGCGAGCATGGCGTAGGCCGCCTCGAGGATCATTGGCATGTAGATGGTGACGCGGTCGCCCTTCTTGACGCCGAGCTGTTTCAGCACGTTGGCGAACTTGCAGACGGCGGTATGCATCTGACGATAGGTGATCGTGTAGGTCTCGCCGGGGGCGTCGCCTTCCCAGATCATCGCGGCCTTGTCGCCCCGCTTTTCGAGGTGGCGGTCGAGGCAGTTGGCGGAGACGTTTAGGACGCCGTCATGGTACCAGCGTACGTGCAGGTCGCCGGTTTCCCACGAAACGTCCTTGACCTGCGTGTAGGGCGTCATCCAGTCCAGCCGCTTGCCCTGCTCGCCCCAGAAGGCGATGGGGTCCGCGATTGAGGCGGCGTACATCTCGCGGTATTTTTCCGGCGTGAGGTTCGCCTGCGCTGCGAAGGCTTCAGGAACGGGATAGGTTTTCGACGTATCGCTCATGGATCGGGCCTGACTGGTTTGCTGGGCCTACTCTACCGGCGCCATGCCCGAGTCCGCAATGCCGTGGGAGCGGCGGGTTCCGGGAATCCGGATGTCCTCGACGAGGTCCTGGATGTCCTGAGGCGGGGGCCGGGTGACCAGCGACACCGCGAAGCCAACGACGAGGGCGAGGAGCATGAACACGAATCCGATGCCTTCCGGCGAAACGCCAAGGAACCAGTCTTCCGCCGTGGCGGCCTTTCCGGCGCCGAGCTTGAAGTGCCAGATGTAAGCGAAGGTGGGAATTAGGCCGGCGAGCATGGAGGCGATGGCGCCTTCCCGGTTCATGCGTTTCCAGAAGATGCCAAGCAGAATAACCGGGAACAAGGACGCTGCCGCCAGACCGAAGGCGAAGGCGACCACCTGCGCGACGAAGGCGAGCTGCTGCGAATAGATGCCCATGAAGCCGGCCGCGATGACGGCCCCAGCGGCCGCGAGGCGGGCCACGCGGAGTTCGGTCCTGTCGGTCATGCCCTTGAAGAAGGTGCGGCGGCCGAGATCGTGGCTGATCGCGGAGGAGATGACCATCAGCAGTCCGGCGGCCGTCGACAGCGCAGCAGCGAGACCGCCCGCAACGACGAGGCCGATGACCCATTCCGGCAGCTGCGCGATCTCGGGATTGGCGAGGACGTAGATGTCGTTGTTGATGGTCACCTCGTTCTCGAGGCCGTCCGGCGCGGCAGGGCCGCGGATCTGCATCTGGCCGTCACCGTTCTTGTCGTTGAAGGCGACGAGGCCGGTGGTCTCCCAGTTGGCGAACCAGGCGGGGCTGGGCGACTCGCCGGCTTGGCTGACGAGCTCGCTGCCTTCCGCATATTCCGCAGCGGGAACATAGGTCGTCTCGTTGACCGACCCGATGATGTTGAGGCGCGCGAAGGCACCGACCGCTGGGGCGACCGTGTAGAGCAACGCGATGAACACGAGCGCCCAGCCCGCCGAGAGGCGCGCGTCAGAGGCGCGCGGCACTGTGAAGAAGCGGATGATGACGTGCGGCAAGCCGGCTGTTCCGAACATCAGCGCGGCGGTGATGCAGAAGATGTCAAAGTTCGTTTTGGTAGAGGACAGGTAGCTGTTGAAGCCGAGGCCCTGCACCGTCTCGTCGAGCTTCTGCAGCATCGAGACCTCGTCGCCCTTGAGGTTGCCGATGAAGCCGAGCTGGGGGACCGGATTGTTGGTGAGCATCAGCGAGATGAAGATGGCGGGTACGGTATAGGCGAAGATCAGCACGACATACTGCGCGACCTGAGTATAGGTGACGCCCTTCATGCCGCCGAGCACGGCATAGACAAAAACGATGCCCATGCCGACATAGATGCCGGTGTTGAAATCGACACCAAGGAAGCGCGAGAAGGCGATGCCGACGCCGGACATCTGGCCGGCGATATAGGTGAACGACACGAACAGCGCGCAGATGACGGCGACGATGCGGGCGGTACCGGAATAATACCGGTCGCCGACGAAGTCCGGTACAGTGAACTTGCCGAATTCGCGCAGGAACGGAGCGAGCAGCAGCGCCAGTAAAACGTAACCGCCGGTCCAGCCCATCAGGTAGACCGAGCCGCCATATCCCATGCCGGCGATCAGGCCGGCCATCGACAGGAAGGAGGCGGCGCTCATCCAGTCGGCGGCGGTGGCCATGCCGTTGACCACCGGGTGGACGCCGTGTCCGGCGACGTAGAAATCATTGGTCGAGCCGGCGCGGGCCCAGAGGGCGATGCCGATATACAGGCCGAAGGTTCCGATGACCCAGAAAAGTGTCCAATCCATGGCTCAGCCCTCGATCCGGTACTTCTTCTCGAGGCGGTTCATCGCGGCGCAGTAATAGAATATCAGCGCGACGAAGACGTAGATCGACCCGTTCTGGGCGAACCAGAAGCCGAGCGGGGCGCCGCCGATATGGAACTGGTCGAGGAACTCGCGGAAGAGAATGCCGGCACCGAAAGAGACGAGGAACCAGAGGGAAAGCAGCGTCAGCGTCAGGCGGATGACCTCGGGCCAATAGCCCTTGCGGTCTGGCGTTGGGTTCGACGATTCTGGCGCGGCGGCCATGTGGGTCCCTCCCCGGACTCGGTGTTCCATTGATGTGGCAGCACTCAACCGGCCCGATCAAGTCTTTACTTGGCGGGAGGAGCGCGATCTGATCGGGGGCAACAAGAAACAACAGGAGGACAGGCCTTGTTCAACAACACCGAATGGCTGAGCCAGGTGCGCGAAGAGGTGATTGATCCGGCGCGCGAGATCGTGGACCCGCACCATCATCTCTGGCCGAAGCCGCATCTCGAATATGATCTCGAGGAGCTGTGGTCCGACACACAGGACGGCCACAAGGTGGTGCAGACCGTGTTTATGGAATGCGGCTCGGCCTACCGCACCGACGGGCCGGAGCATCTTTTTCCGGTCGGCGAGACGGAGTTTGTGACGGCGGCGGCGCTGCGGGCGGCGCAGGAACCATCGAAGGCACAGATCGCCGGGATCGTGGCTCATGCGGATTTGCGGCGAGAAGACCTGGATGCCATCCTGGATGCGCATGAGGTCTCCGCGCGCGGCCTTTTCCGGGGCATCCGGCATTCGGGGTCGCGCGACGAGAGCGGCGCTCCGCTGACCATTCCGGGACGCGCGCCGAAGGGCCTGTTCGAGGACGCGGAATTCCGGCGCGGTGTGGCGCAGCTGGGCGAGCGGGGGCTGACCTATGATACGTGGATCTACCATCATCAGCTGACGGACTATGCGGCACTCGCGCGGGCAGTTCCGGGCACGGTGATGATTCTCGACCATTTCGGCACGCCGCTGGGCGTCGGCCCCTATGCGGGCAAGCGGGACGAGATTTTTGCAAAATGGAAAGATGACATTGCCGAGTTGGCCGCCTCTCCGAATGTGTACGCAAAGCTCGGCGGGCTCGCGATGCCGGACAATGGCTTTGGCTGGAGCGAGCGGGACAAGCCCCCGGGATCGGACGAATTCGTGGAGGCGCAGGCGCCGTGGTATCATCATGCCATCCAGGTGTTCGGGGCCAATCGCTGCATGTTCGAGAGCAACTTCCCGGTGGACCGGCTGTCGCTCAGCTACCGGACGCTTTGGAACGGGCTGAAGAAGATCGCGAAGGACTATCCGGAGGCCGCGCAGGCGGCGATGTTCAGCGGGACAGCGCGGAAAGTGTACAAGCTGTGAACACACAACTTCCGCTCCTTCCCGGGCATCCTGCGGGTGTGCCGTGGCCGACGGCCGGGTGGCCCGAGGCGAAGCCGGAAGCTGCGGCGGCCGCAAAGCTCTCGCCGCTGCTGGACCTGGCCTTCAGCGATCCGGCGCCGGCGAGCCTTGGCGAGACGCATGCCTTCCTTGCCGTGCAGGGCGGGCGGATTGTGGCGGAGCGTTACTGGACCGGGTTCGGACCGGAGAGCACGCACCATTCCTGGTCGCAGGCGAAGAGCATGACGCATGCGCTCGTCGGCATTCTCGTGCGCGAGGGCAAGCTAGACATCCACGCGCCGGCCGATGTGCCTGAATGGCAGGGTGCGGACGATCCGCGCCGCGCGATCACACTGGACCAGCTGCTGCGCATGTCGAGCGGGCTGAAGTTTGCCGAAGATTATGTGGATGCCGGCGTCTCGGATGTGATCGAGATGCTGTTCGGGTCGGGTAAGGAGGATGTCGGAGGGTTTGCCGCGAGGTTCCCGCTGATCCATCCGCCGGGCACGGTCTGGAGCTATGCGAGCGGGACGACGAATATCGTGGCGCGCATTTCAGCGCGGGCTCTGGGCAAAAGCGGCGAGGGTTTTCGCGAATTCATGGTGCGGGAACTGTTCGGGCCGCTCGGCATGACGTCTGCCGATCCTAAGTTTGACAAGGTGGGCACGTTTATCGGCTCTTCCTTCTGTTTCTGCACGGTGCGTGATTTTGCGCGCTTCGGGATGCTTTACCTTCGCGGCGGCGTGTGGGACGGGCGGCGCATCCTGCCGGAGGGCTGGGTCGATTATGCCCGCACGCCGACGCCGGTGCCGCCGACCGAGACCTATGGCTACGGCGCCCACTGGTGGCTCGGCATGGCGGGGCCAGGCAGCTTCTCGTCTAATGGTTATGAGGGGCAGTACACCGTGATGCTGCCGGAACTGGACCTGATCCTCGTGCGCAACGGGAAATCCCCGCTGGAGCAGAAGGATGCGGTGATGCAGTGGATGGGCGACGTGGCGGACTGTTTCCGGGTGTGATGGGCCCCGCTTGCCTTCCCATTCCCCTTCCCCTATACGCCGCCGTTCAGAAACGACGGCGCCAGGCCGTGCGTGTCAGGTTCCGACCTTACGCAACGTAAGGCACGGTCCAGGGCGAAAGGAAACCAAATGTCCAAGCACAAGATTTCATTCAATGTTGACGTGCGTGAGCGCGTCGGCACCGGCGGCGCGCGTGAAGCCCGCCGTCAGGGCTTCGTGCCCGGCGTCCTTTACGGCGGCGATCTTGCCCCGGTCGCCATCAACCTC
>JBGTKN010000522.1:0-2994 GCA_041744615.1 Hyphomonas sp.
CTAGCGTCAGGTTTTCCCGGAAAATCAATTCTTCAAGAAGGCCCGCTTCCGCGTTCGGCCTGATCTGGTGGCGCCAGCGCAGCTCCGACGCGCGACCGTCTGAGCGTTCGGAAACAAGGTCAGCCGCGGCAGGGTCCGCCACACTGATCCGGAGAACCTGGAGCGCGGCCCGGTCTGCGGCGCGGTAGCCGGCTTCCTCGGCAAAGAAAACCTGCCGGTCATTGCTCCAGACACCGGCGAGGAGGGCCTCAAGATCGCGGCGATCCTTTTCCAGGTAGGGCGGCGCAACTTCGACCTGCGCCGCGGCGACGCCTCCTGCAAGTGCAAGGAAAGCAAGGAGCAGTCGAAAGGCACGGGCGGCGCGGATCATCCTCATGTCACCTCAGAAAAATGGCGCCGGCTCAATGAACCGGCGCCACAAGTTATCTGCGCGTTCGCGGCTTCTAGAAGCGGACGCGCAGTTCAGCGCCAAACTGCGGACCACGCCGGAGCGTGCCGAAGAAGGCGCGGGGAGCGCCGCGGGAAGCCGTCACGGGCGCCGTGTTGGGGCTGAAGCCGGTCGAGTAATAAGGTCCCTGCAACCAGCGGGTTGCAATGGCGATCGAGTCCTCATCGTTCAGGTTTTGCCCATAGGCCGCCAACGTCCACTTTTCTGTTTCGAAGCCGAAGCGTGCTCCGAAGATCGTGGCTGCGCCTGTTTCGGCGAGGTTGTGCACCTGGACGAACTTGGAGCTTTCATATGTCACGTCGCCGGACACGAAAAAGTCCGATCCGAACGGCCCGGCTTCGCTGAAATCAGCCCGGGCAAATGCGCTCGCCTGATGCTCGGACGTCAGCGGAAACTGGCGACCGGCGATCGAACAGCTGGCGGGGCCCGATCCGGGGAACAGGCCGGTGAAGTCGTTGCCGGTCTGAGCCGTCGGATTGGTGAAGAGACCGCCGCCCGATGTCAGGATCCATTCATCGGCGTCACATCCTTCCGTGAACTTCGTATCCGTCCAGGCATAGTTGAAGCCGCCGCTGAGGATGTCGTTCAGAGATCCGGAGAGGTCGAGTTCGATACCCTTGATCTCGCCGGCGCCCTGGTTGGTGGCGATCGAGGTAATGGCGCCGCTGGTGGCGGCCACGGCCGACGTCAGCTGAACGTTTGTCGCTTCGGTGAAGTAGCCGGCAACCGTCAGGTTCCAGGCGCCGAGCCCGACATCCGGAAGCGGCGTCTTGAGGCCGAGTTCGAAGTTGTCGGATTCTTCCTGCTCATAGGTCGGAAGGCCGACCGCCTCGCCAACGGCGCCGTTGATCCCGCCAGGTTTCACGCCCTGCGCGACGACACCGTAAAGCGTTCCGCCATTTCCGAGATCGTAGTCGACCGTGAGGCGCGGCGTGAACTTGTTGTAGGACACCCGCGGCGTGGCCACCGACGTCCTGTCGGTCTTGGTCTCTTCGGCGTAGCGTCCTTCGAGCGTTGCCGTCAGCCTGTCGGTCACGTCGAATTCGAAAAGGCCGAACACGGCTTCGTTCCGCGTCGTACGCTTCCCATTGTCAGCGTTGCGGCCGGAAGGATTGGCGAAGGTGATGTCACCTTCGTAGAGAAGCTGGTCATAGAGGTAGACGCCGAGCATGGCCCGGAGGCGGGCTTCCTGCGGCGAGCGCAACTGAAGCTCGACACTGTAGTCCTCGATGTCCTTGCGGTTGGTATTTGCGAAGAAGGGTTCTGCTGCTGGGCCGGCAAGGAAGAAGTTGACCGGCGAGTGATCGGAGTCGTAGCCGGTTTTCAGGTGCTCGTCCGAGTAGCCGCCGAGCAGACCGATTTCCCAGCCGCTGTCGCCGAAGCGCAGCGTGTTGACGGAGGTGACGACGTAGAGGTCGCGTCCAATGCCGTCGAAGGCCGTGCCGTCGGCAAGGCTGTAGGTCTGCGGCAAGAACACGTTGGTCGCGTTGACCGGCACGCCCGGAATAAGATTCCGAACGCCGTCGGCATCGACCCCTGTGTTCAGCTGAACGGGCTGGGGCGCGATGACCCCGCAATAGTACTGGTTGGTATTGGTGCTGCCGGACCGGCTCCAGAAGGCCTGCGAGCGGTAGCCGGGCTGGCAATTGTTCTGCTGAGCAGTCTGAAGGAAGAGCGGAAGGACACCGTCGCGGTCTTCCGTGAAACTGACCCGCAGCCGGCTGTCGAAATTGTCAGATGGCTTCCAGTCCAGAACGCCGGCGGCGCTGAAGGTCGTCTCCTGCCCGACAAGTTCGCGTGTGACGAGGTTCTCGTGTTCGCCGCCATACTGATAGTCGCGAACCGAAAGGCGACCCGTCAGACCCGGGAGCAAGGGGCCAGCGATAGAGGCGGAGACTTCGCGCGTCTCATTGTTGCCGAGGCGGATCTTGCCGGAGGCTTCGTACTCCTCAGCGCCGCCCTTGGTGATGAAGTTGATGGCGCCGGCATAGGTGTTGCGTCCGTAGAGCGCAGATTGAGGACCCTTGATCACTTCGACGCGTTGCAGGTCGTTCGGGTCAAGGTTCTGGATCGAGCCGGAATAATAAACGCCGTCAATGAAGTAGGCCGTCCCGGACTCGACCCCGAACTGGACGCCCGCCAGCACGTTGGACTGACCCCGGATGACCGGACGCTCGGTCGACCGGCCGAAGGCCTTGGAGAAAGACAGGCCGGGCGTGAAGCGGGCGATGTCGTCGACCGATTCCAGCTGGAGGTTCTCGATGGCCGTGGAATCAAACGCGCTGACGGCGACGGGTGCCTCGAGCAGGCCTTCCTCTTTCTTCCGTGCGCTGACGACGATCGTGTCCTGCTTGAGTTCGCGCTCATCCTCCGTTTCCTGGGCAACTGCCGGTGCGGCCTGCAGGGATACGGCAAAAGCCGCTGCACCCGCCATCAGAAGTGTCTTTTTCATGTATGGTCTCCCCGCTGCGTCAACGTGAACCTCGACACGAGGTTCAAATGATATATCTTTTACCTTCCGTTGCGTTTGGGGGCTTGGCAAGCCC
>JBGTKN010000523.1:0-11099 GCA_041744615.1 Hyphomonas sp.
TTCTGGCCCGACGGTGATTACCCTCGGATGCCGCCTCAACACCTATGAGTCCGAGGTGATGCGCCGCCATGCCCTGGAGGCGGGCCTCGGCGAGGCCGTGATCATCAACACCTGCGCGGTGACGAGCGAGGCCGTGCGAGGGGCGCGTCAGGCGATCCGGCGGGCGGCGAAGGACAATCCCGGTGCGCCGATCCTGGTAACAGGCTGTGCGGCGCAGATCGATCCGGGCGCGTTTGCGGCAATGCCGGAAGTCACCCGCGTGATCGGCAATCACGAGAAGATGCAGGCGGAAACCTGGGCGCCGGCCGGTCTGCTGGGCGGGGCGGAGAAGGTGTGCGTCAACGACATCATGAGCGTGCGCGACACGGCGGCGCATCTGATCGACGGGATGGAGGGGCGTGCGCGCGCGTATGTGCAGGTACAGAATGGCTGCGACCACCGGTGCACTTTCTGCATTATTCCCTATGGACGCGGTAACTCGCGGTCCGTGCCGGCGGGGGAAGTGGTGGCGCAGGTGCGCCGGCTCGTGGAGACCGGGCATCACGAAGTCGTACTGACAGGCGTGGACCTGACGAGCTGGGGCGCGGATCTGCCGGGCGCACCGCAACTCGGAAATCTTGTACAGCGCATCCTGAAGCTGGTACCGGAGCTCCGTCAGCTGAGGATTTCCTCGATTGATGCGATCGAGATGGATGATGCACTGATCGAGGCGATGCGCGAGGCGCGCGTGGCGCCTTACCTGCATCTCTCGCTACAGCACGGGGACGACCTGATCCTGAAGCGCATGAAGCGGCGGCATGGGCGCCGCCAGGCCATTCAGCTCACGGAACGTCTGCGCGACGTGCGCCCGGACATCGCGCTGGGCGCGGACATTATCGCGGGATTTCCGACCGAAACCGAGGCGCACTTCGAGAATTCCATGCGGCTGGTTGAGGAATGCGGCCTCTCCTTCCTGCACGTCTTTCCCTACAGCCTGCGTCCCGGCACACCGGCCGCGAAGATGCCGCAAGTGACGAAGCCGCTGGTAAAAGAACGCGCGGCGCGCCTGCGTGCAGCGGGAGAGACCGCCCTGGCGCGGCACTTTGCGCGACATGTGGGCGGGACTCGCAGCGCACTGCTTGAGCGCGGGCTCGCGGCCCGGCTTCCTGACTTCACGCCCGTCCTGCTGGACGGCCCGGCCGGGGAGGGCGGAGAGGTCCTCCCGGTACGGATTACCGGCCATGACGGCAAACAACTACTTGGAACACACAGCCCATGATTCTCTGGTTCGGCAAAAAGAAGAAACTCGACGAGGCGAAGGCCGCCGGGGCCGCGATGCCCGCGCCGGAGCTGTCGGCCGAGGAAATCGCCGCTCAGGAAGCGTCCGCGCGCGAAAAGGCCGAGATCGAAGCGAAGGTTGCGGAAGCCAACCGCGCCTGGGAGGAACGCCAGAAGCGCGAGGCGCAAGAGGCCGAGGACGAAGCGGTGCGCGCTAAGGCCGCCGCCGAGCTGAAACTGCTGGAAGACCGACGCGAGCATGAGCGGTTACGCGCAGAAGCCGAAGCGGCGGCGCGGGCTGCGGCGGAGGCCGAGGCAAACGATCCGGGCCTGTTCGGCAAACTGGGTGAAGGCCTGGCGCGCTCCACCGCGCGACTCACAGAGGGTCTTGCGGCGCTGGGGCGGCGCAGGCTCGATGCGGCAGCGCTGGAAGAACTCGAAGACCTGCTGATCACGTCCGACATGGGGACCAGGGTCGCCTCGCGGGTTACCAAAGGGCTCGCCAAGGGCCGCTTCGACCGCGAGATTTCCGGCGAGGAAATCCGCCGCGTGCTGGCCGAGGAGATTGAGGCGATCCTAAAGCCGCGCGAGAGGGTCGTCGACTTCTCGGATGGGCCGCGCCCGCGCGTGGTTCTGTTCGTCGGCGTCAACGGCTCCGGCAAGACGACAACGATCGGCAAGATCGCCTCGAAGCTGCAAGAACAAGGTGCGAAAGCACTGCTGGTGGCAGCCGACACGTTTCGCGCAGCGGCGGTGGATCAGCTGAAAGTCTGGGGCGAGCGGGGCGGCATCCCGGTGATGGCGGGCGCGCACGGCGCGGATGCGGCAGGGCTTGTATATGGCGCCGTGGAGAGGGCGCAGGCGGAGGATCTGGATCTCGTACTTGTGGATACGGCAGGCCGGCTCCAGAACAAGGCCGAGCTGATGGCGGAACTCGGCAAGGTCGTCCGGGTACTGAGGAAGCTCGACCCGGACGCACCGCACGATGTGATCCTAGTGCTGGACGCCACCGTCGGTCAGAATGCGCTCGCGCAGGTCGAGGCCTTCCGGCATACGGCGGGCGTGACGGGACTGGTTATGACAAAGCTCGACGGCACGGCGAAGGGCGGCGTGCTGGTGGCGATTGCCGAGGCACATGACCTGCCGATCCATTTCATCGGCATTGGCGAGAAAGCAGAAGACCTTCGTCCGTTCAGTGCGGAGGCCTTTGCGAAGGCGCTAGTTGGCCTGAAGGCCTGACGGCTATTCGGCAGCGCTCGCCACATTGGTTTCGTCGTCGAACAGGTCTTCGATGCTGCGGCCGAACAGCCGGGCGAGCGAGAAGGCGAGGGGGAGCGAGGGGTCATACTTCCCCGTCTCGATGGCGTTCACGGACTGGCGCGAGACGTCCAGCTTGTCGGCCAGGTCCTGCTGGCTCCAGCCACGCTCGGTGCGCAGGGTGCGGATGATGTTCTTCATGGGGGCTCAGACCGTTTTGCCAAATCCACGCCGGCAATGGGCAAGGCCGAAGGCAAAGAAGAAGAGCGGACCGAATAGAAACAGCGGTACATCGCTGATGACGTTGAATATCTCGAGGAAGCCGATGAGGAAGATCGCGCCCGTGGTGATCGCTCCGCCTTCGGCAAGTGCCTGCAACTGTCGCATGCGGGTGTACTCATCGGTCTCCTTGACGTGGCGCAGCATTGCCCAGAGAACGCCGAAGAGAGGAAGTGCGACGGCGACAGCCAGTCCGGCGCGCAGGTAGAGCGGAGACGCTTCTTCATCCACAAAGTAGACGCCTGCGAAGAGCGTGACCAGGTAGAGAGCCATCAGCGGCCAGAAGACCATAAGGTAACGGCGGCTGGCAGTCCGGAAGCCTCTGGGCTGGGTCATGGTTCATCTCCTTGTCAAGTTTCCTTGTCTATATGACAAGGTTCCTTGACTAGTCAAGTGACCTTTACAAAGTTTATTCCGCTGCCAGCGCGCTGGTCGGGGCTTCCTGCTTTCCGCGAACGAGGCGGCCGGGTTTGGCGCCGCTGGGCGTGCCATCGCGATGGGTTATCTGGCCCTTGAGGATGGTGGCGGTGTAGCCGGAAGCGCGCTGCATTAGGCGGCGTCCGCCGGCGGGCAGGTCGCGGATGACTTCCGGCAGGTGGAGCTTCAGGTTCGTCAGGTCGATCACGTTGAGGTCGGCGCGCATGCCGGGCGCGATGAGGCCTCGGTCCCAGAGACCGATCCATTCGGCGGTGGCGCGGGACTGTTTGTAAACGAGGAGTTCGGGGCTGAGTTTCGGGCCGCGCGTTCGGTCACGGATCCAGTGGGTGAGCATTGTGGTGGTGAAGGATCCGTCGCAGATCATGCCGACATGCGCACCGCCGTCCGAGAGGCCGGGGAGAGTAGCCGGGCTCTGCATCATCTCGGCGATGGGGTCGAGGCTGCCTTGCGCGTAGTTGAGGAAGGGCAGGTAGAGCATGCCTTGGCCGCTGCGCTCCAGCATCAGGTCGAGCGCCACTTCTTCGGGCTTCACGCCTCGACGCGCGGCGATGGCTTCGAGTGTGCGCTCCGGACCGGGCTCGTAATCGACGGGGTCGGAGAGTTGAAAGATCTTGCCGAAGCTGCGCAGCATCACTTTCAGGAACGGATTGTCCGTGTTCGGTTGATCGGCCAGCAGACGCGCACGGAAATCCGGATCGTTCAGTCTTCGCACACGCTCTGCATGCGGAAGATCGGCGATTTCGCGGTAGACCGGGTGTGCGCTGAACGGGTTCAGTGTCAGGTCAAGGCCGAGCAGGACGCCGACCGGACGCGGGGCGACCTGCGCGCGGATCGGCAGGCCCTCTGCAGCGGCTGCCTCAATTGCGCCGAGCAGCAGGCGCCAGCCTTCGGGGGCTACGTCTGCCTGCGCCAACGAGACCGAGAGCGGCCGGCCGGAAACTTCGACGAGACGGCGGAGCATTGCGGCCTCTTTCTGGGGATCGTTGAAGTCCGAGACGAACTGCAGCACGCCGCACCCCGCTTCGGCGAGACCCATGGCGATGCCGGTGAGTTCTTCCTGCGAGGCGGTGAGCGTCGGCGTTGGCTGACCATCCGAGGTGCGGTGGTTCAGCGTCCGGGAAGTAGAGAAGCCCATCGCGCCTGCGAGCACGGCTTCCTTCGCGAGCTTCTTCATCGCGGCGATGTCTGCAGGCGCCGCATCCTCGCGGTTGGCGCCCCGGTCGCCCATGACAAAGACGCGCAGAGCGGCGTGGGGCAGCTGCGCGCAGATGTCGGTGTCGAACTTGCGCGTCGAGAGGAAGTCCAGATAATCCGGGAAGCTTTCCCAGGCCCAGGGCAAGCCTTCTTCCAGTACTGGGTAGGGGATGTCCTCGACGCCTTCCATCAGGCGAATAAGACGGGCGTGGTCTTCCGGCTTGCAAGGCGCAAAGCCCACGCCGCAATTGCCCATCACAGCGGTGGTGATGCCGTGCAGCGAGGAGGGACTGATTGCCTCGGCCCAGGCGGCCTGGCCGTCATAGTGCGTGTGGAGGTCCACGAAGCCCGGTGTCACGACCTGTCCGCGTGCATCGATCTCCTCGAGACCCTTGCCACTGACCTTGCCGACGCCGGTGATAAAGCTGCCGGAGATGGCCACATCACCTTCGAAGGCGGGCGCGCCCGAGCCGTCGATGAGGGTGCCGCCGCGGATGATCAGGTCATGTGTCGCCATGGGAAACTCCTCCAGCCGGAGAGGATGCCTCAAGGGGAGGGGGTGTCAAACCCTGACGCTGCGGCGACCCTGCGAGACCCGGGTAGAAACCGGACCGCGCGGGGCTGCCGGAACCGCCCCGCGCGCGGCGCTTGTCTTGCCCAGAGGCTAGACGAGCGAATCTTCCAGCCCGTCCCGTTCCCGGCCGCCATAAACAGCGGCTGCGGCGGCCACAAACGCGCCGATCATCATGGCGAGCGCTGTGGCGATGGCGAGCGTCACGCTGGCGGCGCGAGCTGTGTCCACCGCCTGAATGGCTTCAGCTCGGGCGACCTCGATCTCGGCAAATGCGGCTTCGACCCGCATCTGGGCGACTTCTGCGTTCAGCCCTGCCCATTCGGCGACATCGGCTTCCAGCCATTGGCGGTCTGCGGGTGTGACCGCGTCTTCATCGGTGAGGGCGCGGACGACGAGTCGGTCTGCTTCCAAGCGTGCTGCGGCCAGAAGTTCGGGGTTTGCACCTGGCGCGCGGTAGAGGCGGTCGGTGATGACGGTCGAGGGCGCGACGTCCTCGGAGGTGATGGCGGCTGTCGTGACGGTGGTCGCCGCAACGGCGCTGCCAGCGGCCGCGAGCGCAGCGATCGCAAACATGCCGGCGCTTGCAACGGCCCAGGTCAGGAAACCGTGCACGGTGTCGCGGAAATAGACTTCGTCATTGTGGATCGACCAGCGCACGCGCATCCGGCCGGCAATATAACCGCCTGCAACCGAGACGAAAATCTGCGTCAGGATCAGCCAGATGATCGTGACGGTGCCGATGGCGGCGACGGACAAGCCGTCACCGGAGAAAGGTGACATCGCACCGAAACCAAATGCGGAGCCGAGAACAACCAGCACGATCGTGAGGCCGAGGGCGGCAAAAGCGCCGGCAAAGACCGCCGACCAGCTGATGGCGGAGCCTTCCCAGCGCGCAGGCGGGGACCGGGCAGTAGCAGGTGCAGCTAGGGGAGCAACGTTCACGGGGCGCCTCCTAGAAAATCAGCAGAAGGAGAATGATGAGCGGGATCGGCACGCCCAGAAACCAGAGTAGAATGCCCTTGCCCATATCGGTTACCTCGCTTGCACGCCGCCTGGGCGCTGTCGGTTGTGTTCAGATCAGGAAACGCTGGCAGGCCGGGATGGTTCCCCGGCGCCGCTTCCCCGCCGGGCAAAACCCGCCTATGCGCAGGCGCCATGGGGTCAGAAATCCTTCCCGTCGCGCTATGCCTGATGTCGGCCGTGACGGTGGCGATCACCAATGTCATGGTGAAGCGGGGGGGCGATGTGCTGACCACCCGCGCCATCGTGGCCATCGTCATGGGCCTGACCGTTCTGCCGCTCACGCCTTTTGTTCCGTTGCCGCCGGCCGGAACCTGGGGACTGATCTTCCTGTCGATGGCGGTGCACTGGGTCTACCAGTTCTGCGCCATCCGGGCTTTGCACCGGGGGGCACTGTCGCTTGTCTTCCCGGTGATGCGCGGACTTGGTCCGCTGGCGACAGCGATACTCGCGGCCATCTGGCTGAAGGAACACCTTTCGGCCTGGCAGATCGCGGGACTGGTGGTGGCGAGTCTGTCGATCCTCGTCTTCGCACTACCGACTTCCGGAACGGTGGACGGGCGCCGGCTCGACCGTTCAGCGGTGTTCTGGGCAGTGATGACGGCGGCTGGTGTCGGCCTCTATGCTGTGACCGATACACGCGCCGCGCGCGCGATGGACACGCCGCTGACCTTCATCGTCTGGCTGTTCCTGCTGGACTGGATCGGCGTGACGGCTGTGCTGATCTGGCAGCGCCGGGGGAGGGTGCTCGCAAGCCTCAGGCCTGAATGGCGCAATGGCGTCATCGGCGGCGTGGCGGGCGCGATTTCCTACGGTCTCGCGATCTATGCCTATACGCTGACCGATGCCGCGATGGTAACCGCGCTTCGCGAGACGTCCGTAGTGTTCGCGGCGGCCTTCGGCGCGTGGCTTCTCAAGGAGGGTTTCGGCCGGCGCCGGGTCGTGGCGGCGTCCACCCTTGCGGCCGGCCTCGTGCTCATGCAGGCGGCGGGGTGACGGGCATGGCTGGATCACCCGCCGCTTCCGTGAGAGACAGGCCCGGATGAACCGGCAGGCCGGCATCTGCGTAGGAGAGGGCATGAGCGAGACATCGAAGCAGGAAAACGGGATGGGCACGGCCGCCGGCAAGGCGAACCAGCTCTGGGGCGACTTCGTGCCCGTGATTGCCTTCGTGCTCGTCTACAACATATTCCGGCGCGTCGACCTGATGGACGGGCTGATCAACAAAGACACGGCAATATTCTGGGCGACGGGCGTGCTGCTCGCTCTAATGCTCGGCTTCCTCATGCGCCAGCTGGTAATGCGAGAGCCGGTGTCGCAAATGATGCTATTCTCGTCGGCGATCGTCGGCGGCTTCGGCCTGATTGGAATCCTGCTGCAGGAGAAAGCCTTCATCTATGTGAAGCCGACGATCCAGCAGTTGTTCATGGCCGGGATTATCTTCATTCCGCTGATGTTTGGCCGGAATGTCTGGAAATCGCTGTTCTCGAAAGTGTTCGATCTGCCGGATTTTGCCTGGCGGACGCTGGCGATCCGCTGGGGCTTTTTCTTCATCGCGATGGCGCTCTGGAACGAATATCTGTGGCGCACCTTCGCACCGGGTTTCGAGGCGCCGCTCGTGATGGCCGGCATTCCGGTTGCCCCGGCCGGCACGTATGAATTCCTTGGTCTGACTTTCGGCGCGAAGGATGCCGAAGATGTCTGGGCCAACTGGAAGCTCGGCAACATGGTGATTGTGCTGATCTTCGGCGCGGCGAATACACCGTACACGTTGAAACACCTGCGCGAACCGAAGTCGGAAACAGCGGCGGCTTAGGCTTCCACCACGTGCACCTCATCCTGAGCGAAGTGGAATGATGGGCAACAAGAAACCACTCCGCTGTTTGGACGATCCTTCCACTTCGCTCAGGATGATTCTGTGCTGCCTTGTCTGAACTAGCGCGTCAGCCTGTCAGTGCCGGGCGGATTTGTGAACGGCGCGAAAGCATCCCTGTTGCGCGTCTCCGCAAAATGCGTCAGCGCCCAGACAACTGTGGGGAAAGCAAGCTCTGACCACGGAACATCCTTCCAGTGGACGAGCTTCACGGCCTCGCTTTCCGGGCCCGGAGCAATGCCGGACATCAACGTTGCCCGGAACATGATCTGAACCTGCGCAATGCGGGGTACAGAGTATACCGACAGAAGACGGTCTATCCGAATGTCCGCGCAGGCCTCTTCCCGCGCCTCGCGCCGGGCGCCGTCTTCAACGCTTTCCCCCTCTTCCATGAAGCCGGCCGGGAGGGTCCAGAACCCCTTGCGCGGCTCGATAGCGCGTTTGCAGATCAGGATTAGGTCGCCCTGCGTCACCACGGATCCCGTGACGATCTTCGGGTTCACGTAATCCACGAAGTTGCAGCGGTTGCAGATACGCCGTACCCTGTCATCTCCTTCTGGAACGGCCAGACGAAAATCTTCACCCTGGAAAGAAGTTGGCAATTGATCAGTCATCCAATCTTTATCCTGTCGCCTGTATGGGGAATGAGTTTGATCCGCCTACGGGGTTCTTGTTTAACGCCCCAGCAACGGATCGGCCCTGTTCAATCCAACTCATTCCTTCTCTCACCCCACCCTCAGCAAACGGAAACAACACCATGGCCTTCAATCTCAACACCTCGCCCAGCCACCTCCTGCACCGCGCCCAGCAGATCGCAGCCAACCACTCGGCTGCTGCGCTGAAATCGGCTGGCCTCACTCTGCGCCAGTTCTCTGTCCTCGCTGCCCTCTCGGGCAATGAAGGTGTCAGCCAGTCTGATCTTGTCAATGCCACCGGCATCGACCGCTCCACTCTCGCCGACATGGTCGCCCGCATGGAAGCCGGCGGCATGATCAAGCGTTCGGATTCCAAGACCGACGCGCGCGCAAAGTCGGTCTCGCTGACCCCGAAAGGCAAGAAAGCCCACGACAAGGCTCTCCCGGCCGTGGTGAAGGCTGACAATGCCCTCTTCGCCACTCTCGCGAAAGCCAAACAGGACGCGCTGATCCAGGGCCTAACCGGTCTCGTCGACGATGCCGAGAAGAAAGAAGCTGCACCGGCGCCGAAAGCCAGGAAAGCGCCCGCTGCCAAGAAAGCCCCGGCGAAAAAGGCACAGGCCAAGAAAAAGAAATAAGCTCCGTTTCAGGACGAAGCAGAATCACGAGCGAGGCGCCCCAAGCGCCTCGCTTATTTTTTGGAGCGAGGTCTCGTCGATCGGTCCGGCCACATGCAGCAGGATGTCGCCCTCGCCGGAGATGACGAAGGTCTCGGGCACGCCGGTCAGACCAAAATCCAGCCCACCGCGTCCGTCTGGGTCAAGCGCGACAGTGGTAAAGGGGTTGCCGAGACGCTCGAGGAAGGCCGCGCCATTCTCCGGCTTGTCCTTGTAGAGCACACCTACGAGCTGGTCCGGATGCGTTTCGGCGAGCGCCATCAGGTATTTGTGCTCGGCCTCGCACGGGGCGCACCAGCTGGCGAAGAGGTTGACAGCCACCGCCTGGCCATTGGCCGGCGGGGCAAAGGATATCTCCCCGCCCTCCTTCAGTTCAAAGACAAATTCCGGCGCCGCACGCGAGACGCGTTCGAACGCGCCCTTGTCCGGATTCAGCATGCGCCAGGCCCCCAGCATCCCGAAGAGCACGAGCGCGGCGACAGGCAGGGCAAAGATCCAGCGGTTCATGTCAGTCGCCGTCGGTATCGTTGGCAGCGAGCTGCGCCAGCCGTTTGCGCGCGGCGCGAGCGGCGAGGATCACCTGCAGCGCAGTGCCGAGAATCAGCAGCGCGCCGAGGGCGTAGCAGGCCCAGATATAAATCGCGTTCTTGTCGAATTCCGGCATGGATCAGACGCCTTCCAGGGCCATGGCGCGCAGGCGCGCGATGCGGCGCTCGCGAATCTCCGTCCGCATGCGGGTCATCACGAGGCCGCCGAACAGGAGTGAATGGCCAAGGGCGCTGATCAGCAGCGGCGTCAGGTAGACGGCCGCCATTTTCGGCCCGTCGGCGGTGATTACGCTGGCGTCCTGGTGCAGCGAGGTGAAGAGGTCCACGGAGAACTTGATCAGCGGAATGTTGATGGCGCCGACCATGGCGAGGATGGCGCCCGCGCGGGCCGCTTTCTGGCGGGTGTCCATCGCGGCGCGCAGCGCCATGTATCCAAGGAAAAGGAAGAACAGGAACAGGACGGACATCATTCGCGCATCGTCCCATTGCCACCAAGTGCCCCAGGTCGGCTTGCCCCAGATCGATCCGGTCGCGAGGCATAGTGCCGTCCACACCGCGCCGATGGGCGCGATGGACTTGGCAGCGATGTCGGCAAGCTCGTGGCGCCAGACGAACCAGACGAAGCTGGCGAAGGCCAGCGCCGAGTAACTCGCCATCGCGAGCCATGCAGCCGGCACGTGCACGAACATCACGCGCATGATGTCGCCGCCCTGATATTCGTCCTTCGGCACGACCCAGAGGCCTTGCCAGAGGCCGTAAGCGATACAAAGGGCGCCGAGCGCATAGAAGAGCGGCGCCAGCCAGTCCGACAGGCGCAGGAACTTGTGGGGGTTGGCGAAGTAGGACCACATGGCAACTGACCTAGCGCTCCCTCAGTCGGCCGCCAAGCGGAGCGCTGCCGCCATCGCATAGGGCGCAACAGCGCAGGCGAAGAGGGTGGACGCGGCAAGAAACAGCGGTGCGCCCGCCGATGCCGGACCGCCAGCCATGGCCAGCGCGCCGAAAATGGCGGTCGGCACATAGAGGGGCAACGCGATCAGCGATATCAGCAGCCCGCCCCGGCGCACGGTGGCCGAGAGCGCCGCGCCGACACCGCCCCAGAAGAAGAAGGCGAGGCTGCCGAGGGCGTAGAGGCCCGCATTTACCAGCAGGGCCGGGCTCGCCTCGGCCTGGAACATCAGGGCGAGCAGAGGAGAGAAGAGGGCGAGGGGCAGGCCCGCCGACAACCAGTGCGCCAGCGTCTTGGCCGCGGCAATGGCGGAGACGGGCGCGCCGGCCTGCAGCCACAGGTCCAGTGTGCCGTCCTCGGCGTCGGACTGGAAGATGCGCTCCAGCGTCACGAGACTG
>JBGTKN010000524.1:0-7041 GCA_041744615.1 Hyphomonas sp.
CCGCGCGTATAGCCGGTGAATCCTTCGCGGCTCATGCAGGGTCTCCCGCAGGCGCAATGTCCGTGTCCGGCGTATTCACCGCGGCGCGCCGGGCATATATCGGCGTGCGGCCGCTATCCATCTTGATCGCGGCGACCAGGATATCGCGCCCGACCGGTGCAGCGGTGCGCGAGCCGCCCTCGCCGTGCTCGACGATCACCGACACCGCGTAGCGCGGATTGTCAGCCGGTGCATAGGCCACGAACAACGCGTGGTCGCGCAGTTCGCGCGCAATCGCCCCGCCGCCGCGAATGCCCTTGGCACGCTCCTCGGCAGAGATGCGCCGGACCTGCGCGGTGCCGGTCTTGCCCGCGAGGCGCGGCCCGCCAAGACCGAGATCGCCCGACCGGTAGGCTGTGCCGCCGGGCTCCGAGGTTACGCCGAACATGCCGGCTTTCTGGATTTCCATGATCGTCGCATCGAGCGGCGCATCCAGCATCCTGTCTTCGTCCGAGGGCGGACCAAGGCCTATCAGTTTCGGCTTGATCGGCGCGCCGGTCGCCGCGATCCGCGCGGTCATCAGGGCCAGCTGCAAGGGCGTGGTGCCAAGCTGGCCCTGCCCGATTCCGAAGTTCAGTGTCTCACCCTCGAACCAGGGCTCACCCCGGGCGCGCTGTTTCCATTCCGGATCGGGCACCAGACCCGAACGCCCGCCGGTCATGCCGAGCACGAACGTCTCGCCGAAGCCGAACTTGTGGGAGACTTCGGCAATCTTGCGCACACCGGTGCGCCGCGCGATCTCGTAGAAATACACGTCGCACGAATGCTTGATGGCGTTGTGCATGTTCATCGTGCCATGCCCGCCCTTCTTCCAGCAGTGCCAGGTGCGGTTGCCGAACCGGTAGGAACCGCCGCATCGCACTGTGTCGGTCGTCTTCACGACGCCGGCTTCCAGCGCGGCTGTCGCCACCACCATCTTAAAGGTCGATCCCGGCGGATAGACACCGCCGTGCGCGCGCGGATAGAGCGGCGCCATCGGATTGTCGCGCAGCTCGGCATAGTCCTTGCCGGATATTCCGTTGACGAACGAGTTCGGATCGAAGGCTGGCGTCGACACCATCGCGAGCACCTCGCCCGAGGTGATGTCCATCAGCACGGCGGCGCCGCTCTCGCCTTCGAACCGGTCAATCGCGATTCGCTGCAGTTCAGCATCGATGGTGACGAAAAGGTCCTTGCCGGGCACCGCCGCAGTCGATGGGTCCTGCTCCAGCTCCTGCATCGGACGGCCGTGCGCATTGGTGACGACGCGGCGCCGGCCGGGGCGCCCGCGTAGCCAGTCTTCGGCAAACCGTTCCATACCCTGGCGGCCGACGCGGATGTCCGGATGGCGCAGCAGATCTTCGAACGTGCGCTGTTCCGAAGCCGAGCGGCCTTCGGCAAGGCGTGTCAGGTCGTCGGCGCTGGCGCGGGCGACATAGCCGAGCACGTGCGCGAAATCGCGGCCGCGCGGATAGGACCGTGTCGAGGCCATTTGGACATCGACACCCTCCATCTCGACGGCGCGCACCCGCAGGCGCGCGAATTCCTCATAACTGAGCTCCTGCACCACCGTGACCGGCACGAAGTTCGCCCTGCGCATGCGGTTGGAGCGGATTTCTTCCAGCACGCGGTTGACGCGCGATTCCGGCAGATCGATGAACCTTCCGAGCTGACGCAGCGTCGCTTCCGGATCGTCGAGGCGCTCGCCCACAACGGAGACGCGGCCGGCCTGGCGCTGCGAGGCGAGCGGACGCCCGAACCGGTCGAGAATTTCGCCGCGCGACGGCGGCGCCAGCACAAGCCGGATATGGTTCTCGGCGGCGAGCTTCTGATAATGCTCGGCCTCGAAGAATTGCAGCTGAGACAGCCGCGCGACGAGGGTCGCGAACACCGCGCCACCGGCGCCCATCGCCAGCAGCATGCGGCGGTCGAAATCGGCGTCAGGACTATTCTTGCGCGCCATCAGCTGCCTCCCGGCGATTCGCCTGGACGGCGGCCAAGATCGAACATCCGGTTGGCGAACGCATAGATGAGTCCAGTCATGATGAAGCTTGCCATCAGTGGCCATGACCGCACGAGATGGTCACCGGTGATGCTGGCAAATCCCCAGACGAGGAGGAAGGCGACCACCAGCAGCACGGCCGGCCCGACCACCGCCACCAGCGTGTCACGCATGCCGTCCGTCTGGTCGGCGATTCCGGCACTGAGGCCATAGACAAGCAGGTTGATCATCGCGAAACAACCGAGCGGCGCGTTCGAGATGATGTCCTGCATCAAGCCGAAAATGACGAGCAGGATCATCGGGCGCAACGAAAGGCCGGCCCGGCCCCAGCCGATGGCCCCCCAGAGCGCCGCAAACGGCCAGGCCAGCGGAAATCCGAGAAAGGCCTTGGGAGTCATGCCGAGCACGCCGACGATAGCAATGATCGCCGCCCCGAAGATCAAACGCGGGCTCGGGCCGGACTGGCTCCAGAGCGTGCGGCGCTTGCGGTTCTGGGCGGCGTTCGCCATCGGTCAGCGCGCTCCCTGCGAGGCGCTTGCCGCCGGGTCTGCGGGGTCGGCTATGGCCGGCAATTCGGATTCTGGGACCGGCTCGACGATTTCCGGCGGCGCGATCATCCGTACATAGCCGCTGGCATGGTCACGCATCGCCAGCCGGACAATCCATTCGGAGCCTTGCCGGGTCACCGTGCCGACGACGAGGCCGCGCGGGAACGCGCCGCCTTCGCCGGAGCTGAGGATGCGTTCGCCTTCAATGAAATCAACCGCTTCCGGCAGGTCCTTCAAAACGCCCCGGTCGCGGTCCTTGCCCTGCAGGATAGCGCGCACGCCGCTGACTTCGCCCAGCACGGGCAACTGGCTTTGGTAATTGCTGACCAGAAGAATGCGCGAGGACCGGTCGCCGAGCTGGATGACGCGGCCGACTAGGCCGCCTTCGTTCAGCGCCACCGCATTCGGCTCGACGCCCTGCAGCCGGCCTGCATTGGCGAGCACGGTCTGGGCAAACGGGCCATCGACCACGGTCGTGATCCGGGCCGTCACGCCGCGTTCGGGCGGCTCGCCCATCAAGTTGAGAATATCCTCGTAGGCTTCCATCCGCTCGGCCATCGAGATGGCGGCAGCCTTGTAGCGGGCGAGGTCGCGCACCTCGTTTTCGAGTTCCTTGATCCGGCGCTCGCGGTCGGCCTGTCCGCTGATCTGCGCCCAGAGGCTGGTATCGGCGGGCGCGCCGATCCGGTCGCTGATGGTGGTGCGGGCGGGCACGAAGAAACTGGCGATCTGCGGCGCCGATTGCGCCACGATCAGCGCCAGCGCACCAAAGATCAAGATGCCCAGCGTAACTCGCCGTGCGCCTGATTTCTGACTGGAACGGCCGGAACGTGCCATGCCTCAGGCTCCCTGCAATGCCCGTGAACTAGACTTCCGGGCAGAGAACACTCTTCATCTTGGAGTAATTCTCGAGGACCTGTCCACAGCCGTTGACCACACATTTCAGCGGATCATCAGCAATCATCACCGGCAGTTGTGCCTGGTTGCGGATCGCGGTGTCGAGATTGCGAAGCAACGCGCCGCCGCCGGTCAGAACGATGCCGCGGTCGACGATGTCGGCGGCGAGTTCCGGCGGCATGGCCTCAAGCGCCAGTTTCACCGCGTCGATGATCTCGGTCACCGGCTCGCGCAGGGCTTCGGCGATCAACGCTTCGGTGATCTCGGTCTCTTTCGGCTCGCCGTCGAGGGTGCCGCGGCCGCGCACGGTCAGGGCCATGCCCGTGCCGTTCTCGGGCGGCATGGCGGTGCCGATCTCTTTCTTGATCCGCTCGGCGGACATTTCGCCGATCAGGATTTTCTGTTCGCGGCGCAGATAGTTGACGATCGCCTGGTCCATCTTGTCGCCGCCGACACGTACCGAGCGCGAATAGACGATTCCGCCGAGGGACAGAACGGCCACTTCCGAGGTGCCCCCGCCAATATCGACAACCATCGAGCCAGCCGGATCCTGATATGGCAGGCCGGCGCCGATTGCGGCGGCCATGGGCTCTTCAATCAGCTCAACATGGCGCGCGCCGGCCGCGAGGGCAGACTGGTGGATGGCGCGGCGCTCGACGCTGGTCGCGGAGCTCGGCACGCAGATGATGATGAGGGGCGAGACGAACGCCCGGCGGTTGTGAACCTTCCGGATGAAGTGCTTGATCATTTCCTCGGCGACTTCGAAGTCCGCGATCACGCCGTCGCGCATGGGGCGGATCGCCTCCATGTTCACGGGCGTCTTGCCGAGCATGTTTTTCGCCTGTTCGCCGACCGCATAGACGATCTTGCGGCCGCCCTGGGTCATGTATGCCACCACCGAGGGTTCATCGAGCTGGACGCCCTGGCCCTTCACGTAGACGAGCGTGTTGGCGGTTCCGAGGTCGATGGCCATGTCCGTGGACAACAGGCCGAGAAGGCTACCAATCATGGTCAATCCGAGCTCTTTTCTATACGGTCCGAAACGTTCCGTCCGGCAACGTGCATTTGTTGGATCACAGCCCCATACACCATGTGCCGTTAACGCTCCTTTAAAGCAAGGCGCGGGCCGCAGTTTATCGGAACGGATCGTTCCGAAAGGCACAATCCCCGTCACTATCACAGGAATCGGCCCGGGGGGCCCATGGGCACGCGGTCTTGATGGAACGAACCGTTCCGATTTAGTTAACAAAGGGCGGGTTCGCGTTAACGATCTGCGTGCCCGTCAACGCGCGGTGAGACGCTGCCGAGTCGGAATGTGAGCGCGAAATGAACGGATCGTTCGGAATTGATTGAGGCCGGACAGGACAATCTTCATCTGCAACGCCGGAGCAGACATGCCCTTGAAACCTCCACCTCCCCGGAGTCGGCATTCAGCGGACCTGCCACCCTCCCCCTCAGGCAGGTCCCTTTCTTCCGGCGTTGCAATCTTCCCGGCGATCAGGCCGCGGTGACGAAGGTCGCGATGACCTTCTTGCGGCCGGTCTTGTCGAAATCGACGGTCAGCTTGTTGCCCTCTGTAAAGGCGACCTTGCCGTAGCCGAACTTGTCATGGAACACCCGCGCCCCGACCGGAAAGCTGTCCGGGCCCGAAGCAGTCGCATTCAGGCCGGACGCCTCGCGCGGCGGGGTGCCGGACGGCCGGGTGGCATTCTCCTTGAGCCGCTTCCAGCCGGGGCTTTCGTAGTTCGACCGCTCGCCGAGGTCTTCGACGGTGCCGACGAAGGCTGATTCCGCCCCGGGAATGCCGGAATAGCCGGTTTCCGAGACCGCATCGACATGCTCGTGCGGCAGCTCGTCGATGAACCGGCTCGGCATCACCGATTGCCAGCGCCCGTAGATCTGCCGGTTCGCAACGAAAGAGATGTAACAACGCTGGCGCGCCCGCGTGATCCCGACATAGGCAAGCCGCCGCTCTTCCTCGAGGCCGCGCAGCCCGCTTTCGTCCAGCGAGCGCTTGGAGGGAAACACTTCCTCTTCCCAGCCAGGCAGGAACACGACCGGCCATTCCAGACCCTTGGCGCCGTGCAGCGTAAGTATCTGTACCTGGTCATCACTTCCCGCGCCGGAGGCGGCGTCCATGACGAGTTCCACATGCTCCAGGAAGCCTGCGAGCGAATCGAACTCGCCCATCGCGCGGACGAGTTCTTTCAGGTTGTCGAGCCTGCCCTGCGCCTGCGGGCTGCGATCCTTCTGCAGCATGTCGGTATAGCCGGACTCCTCGAGGATCATCTCGGCTAGTTCGGTATGCGGCATGCCGCCGTTCAGCTTGTCCCGCCACAGGTTGATTTGGTCGATGAATACGGTCAGGCCGCGCTTCGCCCCGCCCTTGATCTCGTCGGTCTGCAGCACCATCGGCGTCAGCATGTAAAGGCTGCGCCCGTCCGCCCGCGCATAAGATTGCAGCTTCGCGAGGGTCGTGTCCCCCACCCCGCGCTTCGGCTCGTTGACCACCCGCTCGAAGGCGAGGTCATCGTCCGGCGAGCGGACCAACCGGAGGTAGGCCATCGCGTCACGGATCTCGGCGCGCTCGAAGAAGCGGGGCCCGCCGATCACGCGGTAGGGGATGCCAAGCAGAATAAACCGCTCCTCGAAGGACCGCATCTGCCAGGACGCGCGCACCAGCACGGCGCAGGCATCATGCCGCCCGCCGCCGCGCACCCAGGCCTCGATATCATCAGCGATCAGGCGGCTCTCAGCCTCGCCGTCCCAGAGGCCACGCACCTTCACTTTCGGCGCGTCGATATCGCTGGCCGCCGCGCTGTCATCGCCGACGAACAGCGTCTTGCCGAGGCGGCCCTTGTTGTGCGCGATCACCGAGGAAGCGGCTGCAAGTATATGTTTTGTGGAGCGATAATTGCGCTCGAGCCGGACCACCGTGGCGCCCGGAAAGTCGTTCTCGAAGCGCAGGATGTTGTCCACTTCGGCGCCGCGCCAGCCATAGATCGACTGGTCGTCATCCCCCACGCAGCAGATGTTCTTGGAGCCCTGCGCGAGCAGGCGTAGCCAGAGGTACTGCGCGACGTTGGTGTCCTGATACTCGTCGACCAGAATGTAGCGGAACTTCGAATGGAAATCCCGAAGCAGATCAGGGTTCTGCTGGAAGATCGTGATGTTGTGGATCAGCAGGTCGCCGAAGTCGCAGGCGTTCAGCACCTTCAGCCGCGCCTGGTATATTTCGTAGCACTTGATGCCCTTGCCGTTGCCAAACAACTCTGCCTCGTCGCCCGGCACCCTGTCGGGAGTCAGCGCGCGGTTCTTCCAGCCATCGATCAGGCCGGCGAGATTGCGCGGCGTCCAGCGTTTAGGGTCGAGGTTTTCGGCCTGGATGATCTGCTTGCACAGGCGCACCTGGTCATCGGTGTCGAGGATCGTGAAGGTCGACTTGAGGCCGACCAGCTCGGCATGCCGCCGCAGGATCTGCGCCGAGATCGAGTGGAACGTGCCGAGCCATCTGAGGCCCTCGCCTGCTTCGCCCAGAAGCGCCAGCGCCCGCTCGCGCATCTCCCGCGCCGCCTT
>JBGTKN010000525.1:0-3195 GCA_041744615.1 Hyphomonas sp.
GGCAGACATTAACCTCGGCCTTTGTGCGCCGGAAGACGCGCCGTCCGGAACCGCTCCGTTCACCGACGGGGCACCGCTGAAGTCCGACGAGTTCCAGAACGCGTTCCCTTACCTGAACACGCCGATCCCCGGATCGCCGAATAACCTACCACAGTGAGGATCAAATGATACGCAACAGGAAACTTCTTCTTTCTGTGTTCGGCGTTTCGCTGCTGATCCTGGGAGGCTGTGGTGGTGATGGTGGCGGCCAGATTGGGATGCCGCAGGATCCGGGTGCCGATCCTGCCACTAATGTGCAGGATCAGTTCGGAGCCGGGTTCGCCGCAGCCTTCAATGCCGATCCGAACAGCGAGCCGGTCGATACGGACAATATCGTCATCACCTTCAGGGGAGTCGACGGTCCGAACTTTACGGAAGATCCGATCGATTTCTAACCCCGACCTGTTCCTTCAGGATCAGAGCCAGGTGTCAGCGAAAAGAGGCGGCGATTTCGATCGCCGCCTCTTGTATTCCGTTGAGATTCTCGCAGTCGCGAAGCTACGTGACCGAGGATCAGTTGCGCGGTATCCGCTGCAGATCAGCGGGGGTAAGCACCCAGTAGTTGCTGTGCCCGTTGCCGGCATCCACCTCGATGACGAGCCCGTCGGTGTGTTCGTCGATCGGGAAAACGATCGGCATGGTGCCGTCCAGCTCCTGTTCGATGATCACGGTATCCGTCGCATCGAGAATGCGCAGCGTCCCAGCCTTGACCGCAGTGCCATCCGGAAACTTCGCAGTGATGAGCACAACGTCGTCCTTGACGGACGCAAACACGACCAGCTGATGCGCGACAGCCGGCAGAGGCAACAGCAGCGCGACAGCCAGCGTCAGTTCGGACAATCGTTGCCTGCAAAAACCCCGCGCACCCTTCTCCTTATTCCGCTCAGGCCGACATGCGGTCATTTCCAGTCCTCGAAATGAACCCAGATCACGGCTCCCAATTCCACGTCCTTCTCCACCCCGTCCTGCGGCAGGGTATAATCAGCGGAGGTCAGTGCAGCAAAGCCCCACCAGCCCGAAGCAGGCGTCGCGTAGCTGAACACGCCATTGGAATCGGCTATGACAGTCTGCGTGATCATGTAGTCGGAGGGTGCCGTCACCGCGCCGCCCTGGTTGAAATATTCCACTTCCACCTCGGCGCCCGGCACGGGTTCGCCATCGCGCAGAACCTGGCCCTGAAACAGGTTTCCGGCCCAGAGGCCGTAGGGTCGGGACAACGGCACGATCTCTGTCACGAGACCGTGAGGCTGATCCCATCCGTCTTCCTGGCCGAAGGCCGCGATATAGGTCTTGGTGTGGTGGATGATGAACGCGTCTTCGGCCGGTTCCCAATAGGGCTGCGGCTCCATGTACAGCACATGCAGGCCAGGAGCCTCGATCGGGAGGGTCGCCGTAAATCCTGCGGCTCCCATGACTTCCGCGGCGTTCAGGCTCGGCAGTAGATCGACCTCTCCAGCAGGGCCGTACAGCCGGAAGATTTTCGGCTGCAACAATTCCATCCCCTCTTCTTCGAAGGGATGCGCAAACCCGAGCGTCAGCTCCAGCGTCCGATCATCCTGCTGCATGACCATGTTGTTTGAGGGAATGATCATGCCGTAATGGGCGCTGACGGGGGTTCCGAAAACGAGGAGCGCGGTGGCGCTGGAAAGCAGGGCAGAAGTCAGGCGTGTCATTGCTCATCCTTTAAATTCATGGTTGGTCGAGAGCTGCTCGAAACCGAGCGAGATTCTCGCGCATCAGATCCGGAAAACGGATATCTGCGGGAGGATTGGCCCCGTTGTCGAAAACGACGATGCTGACCCCGCGCTCGGCGATCGCCGCCGCCGTCTCCGCGGGAGGCGGACTTTGCCAGAGCATGATCTGCGCATCAGTTTCGGCGAGGGTCGCGTCGAACGCGGCAAGTTGCTCCGGGGTCGCCTGAGCCATTGCGTCGAACGTGGTTTCGACCAATGTCAGCCCGTAGGCGCGCCCGAAATATTCATACCCGGGCTGCCAGACCAGCACCGTGGGGCCGGTGACGGCGGCTCCCAAAGCCTTCGCCTCGGCGTCCAGTGCGGCGAGTTCGGCTTGCAAGACGGTCAGATTGACCGTGAAGCTGGGGGCGGCGCCGGGAGCGGCACGTTTCAGAGCAGCAGAAATGACTTCGGCCTGCTTGGCAGCCAGTGAAAAATCCATCCAGACATGCGGGGCGATCCCCTCATGCGTGTGCGCCGGATCATTACCGTGACTATGCGCGCTTCCGACAAGGCGTATCAGTTCAGCCTCCATCCCGCGGGTGGTGTGCACGGTCCGTGCGCGCGGCAGGCTTGCGCGTTCCGCCCAGCCTTCATACTCGGCACCATTGAGCAGGACCAGATCGGCCTCCTGGAAAGCGTTGATCTCGGCTATGCGCGGCCGCCATTCTGCAGGGTCGGTTCCCTCGGGCACCGGCATCGTCACGACGACATCCTCGCCGCCGATGATCTTCGCGAAATCTGCGAGCACCGCGTGAGATGCGTAGACCTTCAAGGGCTCCGCCGAGGTTGGACTAATGAGCGCAAAAGCTGCGACAAAGATGAAAAGCGAACGTAACAACAATGTGTCGGCTCCATTGATCACGAGGTAACTGCGACGATGGCCAGTGCAATCTTGTCGGAAAGGTACGAAACGGGGGCGAGAAAAGTTCCAGCCAACACCGCCCCGAACAGCACAATCAGCAGGATCTGAGCGAAAATCGCCTGTGCGATGGTGGACCGGTGGGCGCCCAGCCGAAAAAGCGTCTGCATCTCATTCCTTCGCAACTGCGTGGCGAGGCTCAGCGCCAGTGCGATGGCGACGGCAGTCGCGGCTCCGATCACCACGACCACGGCATCGAGGATGCGCCCGATGCGGAAAAGCGTCTGCAGCAGGCCGTCGATGACCGTGGTAGGTACGATCAGATGCAACGGATCGTCCCCTTCCAGATACCGCCCTCGCAGGATCGTTGCGGAACGGGCGTCATGCGGGGCGATCAGCACAGCGCTGACCGGGAGCAGGGAGCTGTCCTGATGCAGGTGGAACGTGTCGATGTTTTCCGGCGTGATGCGCTGGAACTGGCGTTGTGCAGGACTGGCTGCGACTGCGCCTTCAGCGCCCCCACCGACATCTTCGTGGCCATGGCCGATCCCGGCGATGATC
>JBGTKN010000526.1:0-10422 GCA_041744615.1 Hyphomonas sp.
CACTGACCGCTGCGGGGTGCGGACAGATTTTCGAGGACCGGATTTCCGGGTCGGCAGGTGAAGCGGCCAGGCCTCGACCAGGCGCTCGGCCTGCTCGGCCAGGATGGACGTGCTGATCGTCTGGCGGCTCGACCGCCTGGGCCGGTCCCTGCCCCACCTGATCGAAGTCATTCGGGATATCGGGAACAAGGGCGCGGGCTTCCGGTCGCTGTCGGAGAGCATCGACACGACAACCGCCGGGGGCCGTCTGGTCTTTCACATGATGGGGGCGCTTGCGGAGTTCGAGCGGGCGCTGATTGGGGAGGCGGACGCGCGCCGGGATCGATGCTGCAAAGATGCGTGGGGTTTGCCTCGGCCGTCGCCCTGCCCTAAGCCGGGCGCAGCTCGATCATGCGCGCGCTGCTAGAGGACGGAGAAAGCGCGTCGGCCGTGGCGCGCTCGCTGAAGGTCGGGCGGGCGACTTGTATAGGGCGTTGAGGGGGTAGGAGTGCAGGGTTCTCATGTTGATACGTGATCTTCCCCGCCCGGTAACGGCCTCCAAAGCCGACTGGATTCCCGGAACCACCTGGCTGGGGTTCACGCCTCAAGGCGAGGGTCCGAATGCCCCCGCGCAATGTGCAAGTACGGTGCTCCGACAGGCCGGTGGCGGATATGTCCTCGAACGGATCACCACGTCATTCGGCGAGCCGAACGAAGCCTTCAAGAACCATCCCGACGTAATTCGGGAGCGTGAGCGCCACGAGCAATTGAGGGATCGGCTGGTGGCTGTGCACCGACTGCGGCATTCAATGAGACCGCTGGAGCAGGTCATCGGCAAGGACGAGTTCGAGCGCGTTCAGGACATCTGGGCCGCCGATAGCTCCCGTCGGCGCTGGTCGGTGGCGTTCCCGATAGTCGAAACATACGACATCGTTGGCCAGCCCCGCGCGCGGGATGTGTTCCCGCCAGAGGTCTTTCGGCGGATTTACCAGACGCAGTCGGCGACGCTGCGGCTGCTGGACGACGACGCGCGCACTTTCATCGCGGGTCTTGAAATCAGGCGGCAAGATGCCCCGAATGCCTGGATCGCGATTGAAGACGAGATCGTAATTGCCGAAGCCTCCGAGCTTTCCGCGAAAGACTTCAAGGCTATCTCCTCCGACCTGGATCGCGCTCTCGAAGGGCACACAGAAGAACGAAAATCAAAAATCAAAAAGCGGGCAACATGGCTTGCCAATAAATTCTATGTTTCCCGCCGCACGGCGGGGAGTCTTTCCTGCGATAAGTGTCCTTTTGATCCGAGGACGCTGCCAGACATGGGCGGAATTTCCGTGCGATCCTGTTTTGACGTTCACCACATGAACCCGCTCTCCGAAGGCGTGCGTTACACAACCCTGGAAGATTTTGCCCTACTCTGCGCGACGTGCCATCGGCTGGAACACCTTCGTCTGAAAAAGAGCATTGCACGCCCATGAGCGAACCGCACGCCGCTCGCGTGGCGCCGGTGGACTGGCGTTAGGCCGAGAGTCACCCCTGTATTTGTCTTACACCCCCTCAAGGGGTTCGAAGGTCCGTGTTGAACACACTTTAATCGCAGGCGTCCCGTCAACTAAACCTTGTACTCCCGAAAGCCGTCTAACAAATTCTTGAATGCTTTCGGACTGTACTTTTCAAAACTCTCCTGATCCACATAGACAAAATCATAGATCACGTCCGACTGCACACGATTGATGTCCTCGCACCATTGCCGCAGCCGCTCGATTTTCAACGGCACGTCCAAATCTTCGAGGCCCTTGGTTTCGACAATGATGATGCGCTTGTCTGCGAGCTTGACCAAAAAATCCGGGTAGTAGTTGGAAATGTTGCCGTCAGCGTCGATGTAATCGAGTTTGAAATTCACAGCGAAATAGTTCTTCGCGTAGGATAACACGTCGGCGCAGGAATCTAGAAACCCCGCGAATACAAGCTCCAGATGGCTATCGCCTATGATCCTGTTGAACACGCTTTTCTTCGGAACCATATAGCCTTGGTCTTTGGTTACGAAGGGGCGCGTCTGACGAAGTTTGATGGTATCACGGATTTCCGCGTCGCCCTTGTCCTTCACAGTCAGAGCATTGATAGCCCTTTTGAAATTCTCAATCAGAATTTTGGTCGCCGCCAGCTCAGAGAGATTCCGCAGGGTGTTCGGGCTGTCGAGCTCGACCGCCCTGTCAAATAGCTCGGATTGCACAAAAGCTTTCACCTTGCCATAGAGCACGTCGTAGCCGCTTACTAAACGCAGGTCCTTCATGATCGTTTGCGTGAAGTACCCCAGAACACTCCGATAGTCGGCAATTCCGGCCGTATCGAGAATAGTTGTGTGCGTCACTTCGCCGGTTGTGATGTCCTTGAACACGATCTCGCGCTGTTCTTCCTCGCTAAATTGTCGGTAGACAACGCGCTGATGGCCAAACGCCGAAACGTCCAGGTCCGCCAAGCTCTTGTATTCGCGGTAGATGCGCGGGGTCATCACGGGAATTTCGATGTCGAGGGCGTTGATATCCTTCTTGTCGTTTTCGGTATCGACCTCGATCACGAGCGGGGTTTTGGGCTTTGTCCCCTCCCCCATCGCCTTGCGCTCAAGCTCCACGCCCTCGGCCTGGATCGACTCGACGAACTCCATGAAAGCTTCCGTGCCGACAACGCTGACATACTCCTCGATCCCGCCGGGATACATTTTGCGCAACCCCCGCCCGAGGGTCTGTTCGGGGAGAATGTTGCTTTGGGCGGCATAGGCTCGCAGCCCGACGATGGTGGTGACGTTCCGCACGTCCCAGCCCTCTTTCAGCATAAGGACTGACACGATGGCCTTGTAAGGGCTGGCGGGGTCGTCGATCTCATTGGCCTGTTTGCGGAGCTTCTCCAGCTCCTCTTTGGCCTTGCCGGAGGCGGCTTCGGAGATTTCACCGTTGGCCTTGGTGTGAATGACCAGCACAGCCCCCTTCAGGTCTGGATAATGACCCTCAAGATAAGCCGCTACGTCATCGCAATTCCGAGTGTCGTCCGTCATGATGAATAGAATGGCTTTTTTGCCAAGCTTTTCGTGCTCGGCGTAGGCTTTACGCCACTCTATCACTCCTAGATCAACGTAGTCGGCGTACTTTTCAGTATATTTGGCGCTTTGCCGCTCTGACAACTTAGCTCGGCTGGGGGCATCTGGAAGTACGGGGTGCTTGACGACGTTCTGCGAAATGGCCTCGACCAGGGGATAATCGGCGACGGTCTGCACGAAGATTGCACCGTTGTTGTGCTTTGGCGTCGCTGTCACATCGACCTGGAGCGAGAGTGCGGACCCTTTCTGCAGGAGGCGGTTGTGAATGTCTTGAATCGACTTGAACCAGGCGAGGCGCGAGTCATGGATATGATGGGCCTCGTCGTTCAGCACCATCAGCTCGTCGATATCGCGGACAATCATGCCAAGGTCCACCTTGGAATCTGTGGTCGCGCCCGTCGGCCGGGTGCCGAGGAAATAATCCGTCGTGTCGTCGTCGTCGGGCGACGCCGGGATGTCCTCACCCGCGTACACCCGGTGAATGTTAGTGAGGAAGATATTGCCGGTCGGGTGCGTGATCCTCACCTCGTCCTGGAGGTGCAGGGTCAACTGGAAGTCGTCGCGCCAGTTGCGCCCGTCAAAGCCGTTGTCGGGGATAACCGGGTCATCGAAAAACAGCCGTAGCCCCTGAAAATCCTTATAGATGCGGTCCAAGACGATGATGTTGGGCGCAATCACCAGGAAGTTGCGGGCCAGCTTGGAATCCGGCTCATAGAGCTTGTGGTAGAAGCTCCAGGCGAGGGCCAGGCTAAGCACCTTGGTCTTGCCCGCGCCGGTCGCCATTTTGACCACGAAACGCCGCCATGTTTCATCGAACATGTTGGCGGAAACGGCCCCGCTGCTATCGAAGCGCATGAGGTCGAATTTGTCGGCCACTCCCACCACGTCGTAGAGATAGACGATGGTTTCGAGGGCCTCCCTCTGTGCGAAAAAATACTGAAACTCGGCCATATTGCCGTCGGCCTGCGGTATTAGGTGGGGCGTTTTAAACCACCAGTTAAGCAGGCTCTGGCTCGTGTCGGACGCACCGACATAACCGCTGTCGCGGAACTCCTTCACCCTTTGGCGCAACACCGCCACAAGCGGCGGCATGAGCTTATTCATGCTGGTTTCGCGCAAGGCCTCGTCTGCCGGGAACCATCGGATTGCGGGGTCGAGGACGGCGTGGGGGTCGTTGGGGAAGTCTGGGTGAAGCGCCATTATTTCTTCGCCCCCACGCTTACTTCGGCAATCGTCATGGTGTCATTGCCGAAGATATCCACCACCTTGACGGCGATCTTGCGCCGCCCTGGGGAGCATTCATGAAAGACGCTGGTCAGCTCAAGCTTTCGGTCCTTCTTGGTGCGGAAGGACTGCCATTCGTTCTCGAAGATATAGTCGCCGGTCCACGCCTCCTCCCACTCCCCGGTATCGGGATCCTGGGTGCGGATGATCTCCCGTTTGTTCTCAAAATCGAAGTCCACAGACCAGTAGTCCACCCAGTCGGTCCAATTCTGAGTGAGCGTTTTGCGGGTTACGATGCCGTCCTTGTCCTTGCTGACTTTGACGATCTGGCCCTTCTCGACGACGATTTTGCTGCCCTTGTCTTTGAGGGTGGCCTCAGCGTTGGCGATGAAATCCTGCGAATAGAACACGGAAAAATCAGTCAGTTCGACGGCGACGCTGTCGCCTTTGATGTGCGGCTTCACCTCGATGAAGGCCACGTCATGGAACACGACCTGGTTCTTCTCGACGGCTCGCTTGTCGAAAACGTCGGCCGGAATGTACTTCGGGGCGATGTCGATGCCCTTAGCGCGGGCTTCGTCCAGGACGTTGGGGAACAGGCCCATCTCAAACTCGAATCCGAGAATATCAACCTTGGTGACGTGCTTTTTGCGGCATTCAAGGATGATTTCCTCTACGAACAACCGCGATACAGGCATGTTAACCGGCCCGACTGCCACGAGCCGCCCGGCCCTCTTGCCATGGAAACTGGTGAAGCCGTCTGTCTTCTCGGCGCGATAGGCCCGAAGGATGAGGTCCAAGAACGCGGCCTCCTTCTCCTCAAGCTGCTGGCGTCGCTGTTCCTCGCGCAAGTTCGGATTCACGCCGACGTAGTGCTGGCGCTCGTACTTGCCGAGATTCAGGATCTCAAACGCACGATAATCTTTGCCTTCAGCTTTCAAGCCACGCTGCACGCCAATCATGCGTTTGCGGGTCGTGTGAACGGCAAATTTTCCCAGATCGCTGACGATCCACTTGCGACCGAGTTTTTCTGCGACCGCCGCCGTTGTACCTGATCCAACAAAAAAATCTGCGATCAAGTCATCTTTGTTCGACGTAAGGGAAATAATCCTCCTTAATAGTGACTCTGGCTTTTGCGTCGCATAACCTTCGGCCTCCTTAGCCTGCGAGTTTATAGCGTTAACATCATCCCACATGTCTTGCAGCGCTAGGCCAGGCATTTCATCGAGATACCTTTTGTATCTCGGCACAGCGCCAGGGCTTGGCTGAATTACCCTGCCTTGCTCAAGGAGTTTCTCCATTTTATCTGGAGAGTACCGCCAGTATCGAGACACTCCCAACACTTGATAAAGTGGATTCCCTTTTGAGGCCCCGCCCGGTGCTGTCAGATTGTCGAGTTCGTATCGCCGCCCGGTCCCAAACTCAACCTGCTTATAATGTGTCGCTAAATACGAGGCATCGTACGGAGTATACTGTATGTTCCAGGTATATTTGTCTCCTTTGGCGTACAACAATATGTCGTCATGAACTCTACCTAAATGTTCTGAACCCTGCCCGCCGTCGCTATGTGCCGTCTGGCGCTTCCATATAACATGATTTATTATTTTGTTATTTCCGAACACCTCATCCATTGCCGAACGCACTAAGTGGGAAACTCCCCAACCCATATGCATGCAGATTACCCCATCCTCTGCGAGGAGGGCGTGTGCCAGCAATAAGCGCTCGTAGAGCATCGAGATGAAGGAGTTTGAACCTTTACCCCAAGTATCTCGGTAGGCAATTTCTTCGAGAATGTTGGGGTCCTTTGTGAAGGTTTCCCCGCCGATTTCCATACTCACGGAGAAGTCCGCGCCTATATCAAAAGGCGGGTCGATATAGATCATCTTTAGACCGCCTTGCCGTTCGATTTCTTCGCGCAGCGGGCCGTTCTTCAATGAGGACAGGATGAGTTTGTTGTCGCCCCAAATGAGCTTGTTGGTCCAACCCTTGAGCTGCCGCCCCCGGCTGTCGGTAGAAAACAGGTCTTGTTGTGCGGCGGTGTCGTCCGGCTTTTCGGCGCGTGGCTCGTCCACCTGCTCGATGGTCTGAAAGGGCAGAACGACGTTGGTGACGTCGCTGGTCTTGCCGTTCCAGACGAGCTCGACCTCGCGCTTGTCCTCGAAAAGCAGGAAGCGGTACTTTTCCGGCAACGGCTTATCGGCCTCGATAAACCGGATGATGTCCTGCTGTTCCTGATCTGTCAGACGTGCCATCGTTTTCCCTGCCTTGCTGGAATGTTTTTAAGCTTTTCCCTGAAGTACGACGATTTATTTCAGCAAATTAAATGGTCTAAATGGTTTTTATCTTGTTCCGTCTGGTCTGACAGTCTCCGTTTGAACCAACCTCGGCTGGGCTCCTTGGGTCGGAGATTGTCCTTGGTCGGCAGATGGCGGATCGCGTCACCGGTCGGCCGGTCGGCGACGACCAGATCATGCTGGGCCTGGATTGAGCCAGAACTGAGGATCGGTTCCGAACCAGTGTCCGAAGCGCAGCGCCGTGTCGCCGGTGATGGCGCGTTTGCCCGCGATCACTTGGCTTACCCGGTTGGCGGGGAACGTCGATCTGCCGGGCAAACTCAGTCGGGCTGATCCCTAGCCTGCTAAGCTCGTCTTTCAAGATAGCCCCAGGATGCGCGGCCTTCAGCATGGCTGTCTCCTTTCTGCGTTAAGCGTTCGCCCAAGGGCCGCCCTTGGTTTCATAGCATTCTCGGCTGGAGGTCGGGATGGCGCTTTCGCCTGCAAGCACTTCCGAGTCCTCCGCTGGGGCGACGTTGGTCTGTAGTCTGTTGTGTCGTCGGGCGTCCGGTGGGATTCTCTTTTGATTCTAGATTCAAGATTCTAAGATTCAGGCGCGGATCGCCCTGTCGAAACAAAGGCTTGCGACGCCAAAAGTGAAGGATTCGGGGACTCCGGTGAGGAATCCGGGGCGTAAAGTGAAGAATCCGGGGCCTATTGTGAGGTCTTCGGGGCCTTAATGTGAGGTTTCCGGGGAAGACGCCCTGCCCTGTTCCGCCAAATGTGAGGAATCCGGGGAGCTTATCCACAGGCTGCAGCGGCTTTCCCAAGTGTGAAGGGTTCGGGCGTAGGGGCGCGGTCACTGCGCGCCGCTCTCCCTTTTGCTTTGGGAGGAGACGCGGTGCTGGCGGAGCATGCGGTTCTGGCTCGGCAGGGCTTCATGGACCTGCACATGGTCGACCTGGCCCGTGATGCGGGCGCGGCGGCCCACCTTGGGGCGGTGCAACTCCTGCCAGGCGGCGTTCATCTCGTCCTTGTTCTTGTTCCACCAGCCGATGCGCAGGCGGGTGACCTTCTTACCCGCCTTGACCGGCAGGATGGTGAGGTTGAAGGGCGCGAGCGCGTTGATCTCCAGCAGGACGGGCTTGAGGACATGCTTGTTGAGTGCGCCAAAGGCCGGGTACTTGTCGCGCTCGACACCGATCATCTCGCGGAACTCCGCGAGGCTGACGTCCTGGAAGGTCTTTTTGCCGAGACCTGCCCATTGAGCCGCGTTCTCGTACAGGCTGACGGCGTATTTGGAGGTGAAGGCCATCAGGACCGGCAGCGCGATCTTGCCCCATATCGCGGAGTCCTTGAGGATCTCGACGAGACGCTTGTCGAAGCTGTAGGTGAGCGCACCCGCTGGACGGTCGGGATCGTCAAGGTCGTTGCCGCCGAGGAACTGGACGCGGCGGGTGCGTCCGTCCGGGAGGCGCACGGTCAGGATCGTACCCATGAGAGCGATGATGGCCTCCTCGACCATCTCGTAGCCCTTGTGGTGATCCGGCTTAAGGTCGTCGATCTCGATGACGTAGTCCCTGCCTTCCTCGACACCCTGCATGTGCGCGTTGTGCCAAAGGATGGTGATGGCGCGGCGGGCGTTGAGGGTGAGCCCCTGATGGCCAGTGATCTGAATGAGTTCGGCGGGCTTTACCGCCTGGTCGCGGCGCGGCCGAAGGTCGAGAACCCGCAAGGGGCTATGGGACAGGGGTGCGGTGTCCGTCATGGTTCTACACTACGGCAGCCCGTTAAACTATGAAAGGATTTAGCCGAATTTATTCATATTTCCCCGAAAACCTCACATTTGAGCGGGAAAAGTGGCCCTCTTGATGGGATGCGATGCCACAAAATCAGTGGGTTGGCGATCCGCTTCCCGGCGTTCGGGGCGCTCCCCGAAAACCTCACTTTTGAACACGGGAGCATTCAGCGGGGATATTCCCGCTTCAGTAGCGCAACCGCCTGCTCCAGCGTCTCGCCCAACCCCCAGCCCTGCCGGTCGGCGATGGCGCAGAACGCTTCAATCGTATCGGGCCGGGCCTTGAGGTTGAACTGCGCATTGCGCCCGGTGCGCCGCCGCCGGGGGGCACTCCCCTCCCCTGCCCTCTCCGGTTCCGGCTGTGGCTCGCGGCTCCTGAAGCCCGCCGCGACAGCCGCCTTGCGAGTTTCTGCTTTCGGCGGCCGTGCATTGGAATTCTGCGCCGGCTTCGGTGACCACTCTGCCGGATTGAAGTCTTCGAGATTGTCGGCAAAGCCGAGATCCGCGCGCTCCTTGCTCATGTCATGCCACCTTCGCGGCCTTGGCCGCACTTTTCAGCTTGGCCAGGACTTCACCCACAAACGCGCGCGCGTTCTCCTGCGCCTTCTCGATATTGCTGACCTGCTCTGCACCCAGCTCGGACAGAAGTCCGCCATAGTCGAAAATATCCCGGTAGGCTGCGCGCTCGACAATTGAGGTCTGGAACACGTCGATGTCGGCCTTGTCGAGCTGGTCGCGGACGTTCTTCAGCGACCGCGACGTGACGGCGGCGCTGGTGCGGGTCAACAGAACGCTGTGCAGGATCGAACGGCGCGCCATGCGTTCCTGATTGCGGATCAGCTTGATGGTCTTGGCGGCGCCTTTGGCGTCCATCGACGCGCCCTGCGTCGGGATGACGACCAGATCGGACATGCCGATGGCATTGGCCACCATAAGGCTCGCCGTGCCTTCAAGATCGACAATCACAAACTGCGCCTGCTCCGCTGCGCTTTCGATATGGTCGACAATTGTGTCCTCGGTCACGTCGCTGATGATGCTGATGCTGTCCGGCTTGCCCGGCAGCCTGCCCCATTGCGAGATCCAGCGCTCCGGGTCCGCGTCGATGATGGCGATCTGCGCGCCCTTGCTAGCGAGTTCGCTGGCGAGAAGTAACGCGGACGTGGTTTTTCCAGCCCCGCCCTTGGGGTTGGCGAATGAAATGACCGGCATGTGGTTCTCCTGGCTGCTCGATGTTGTTTCTTGAGGGTGGCCCCTTTTTTACAAGGATACTCGATAGCTAGCTGTTATCAAGGTGGTATTTGCTAGCTACTGGATAGCTATCGGGAAGCTATCTGGTAGCTATCCGCTAACTCTTTTTCCGGCCGGGCGAAGGGGATGATGCGGCGGCGGCGAAAGTCTTCCACCGCGAAATTTTGAAGCCGCCCGGTTTACCCCGGACGGCGCGCCTCGGTAGGGCAGGGGCCTCACATCACGCGGTGCGTTGCTCCTGCCGGGCTTGCCTTTAACCCGGCCAGCTAGGGCCTGTCGTCACCTGAACTGTCTCACGTCACTGGCGTTTCGCCTTCTTCAACCGAGGAGGCGAGATGCTGAGCGACGCGCAATGGGCCGCTCTGGAGCCGCTGGTCGAGGCTTGTCGGCCCAAGGGCAAGACGCCGCCGCGGGATCTCCGCCGCACGCTGTCTGCGATCCTCTGGGCGTCACCAGAACGGAGCCAAGTGGCGCGCGATCCCTGAGGAGATGGGGCCGTGGTGGCGGGCGGCTCAGATCTTCATCCGCTGGGCGCGTGCGGGCGTCTGAGAGCGCCTGCTGAGCCTCGTTCAGGAGCCTCAGGTCCAGCTCGGCATGGTTTTTCTCGACAGCACAAACGTGCGGGCTCACCAGAAAGCGGCCGGAGCGAGGCGAAGGGGGGATCCCCAAGCTGAGCGAGACAACTGCGAAGCGCTTGGCCGCTCTCGTGGCGGGTATGGGACCAAGGCTTGCGTGGTCGCGGACGGCTCAGGTCGGGCGGTCGCCTTCCGAATCGCGCCGGGGCAGGCGCACGAACTCCCGCACGCGCT
>JBGTKN010000527.1:0-11338 GCA_041744615.1 Hyphomonas sp.
CGCCGGCTGCGGCGGCGAGGGCGCGCGCGCAGGAGTGGAGGTTTCCGGAGCCATAGTCGATGAGCGCGGTACGGGACATGGCCGGGCTCTTAGCGGCGGCGGCAGGCCGTGGCAATTCCGGGACTTGGACGGCGCGCGCGATTCGTGCGATACGCCGCGTCTATGGAGTTATTCATATTGCTTGCGCTGATCGCCCTTAACGGGGTCTTCGCACTTTCCGAGCTCGCCATCGTCTCCTCCCGGAAAAACCGCCTGCAGATGCGCGCCGACAAGGGCGACCGCGGTGCGAAGGTGGCATTGAAACTACAGGAGGACCCTTCGCGCTTCCTGTCGACCGTTCAGGTAGGCATCACGCTGATCGGCATCATTGCGGGCGCCTATGGCGCGACCGCGCTGGCAGAAGACGTGGCGCCGTTCATCGTGCAGTCCTTTCCGGCTCTCGAGGCGCGCGCCGACCTGATTGCCTTCAGTGTGGTGATCGCGGCAACGACCTATCTTTCGATCGTCATCGGCGAACTCGTGCCGAAGCGGATCGCGATCGCGGCGCCGGAGGCTTTTGCGAGCCTTGTGGCGCCGCCGATGTCTTTGCTGGCGAAGATCGCCTTCCCGGTCGTCTTCATCCTGAGGGGATCGACCAACCTGATCCTTGCGGTGCTGGGCCTCTCGAAGGTCAGTGCGGTGCTGATGACGGAAGAGGAGATCGAGAGCATCATCGAGGAAGGCGCTGCCAGCGGCGCCATCGATGCCGACGAGCGCAACATGATCCGCAGCGTGATGCGCCTGGCGGACCGCGATGTGCGCTCGATCATGACTTCGCGAAAGGATGTCGTCTGGCTGGATCTGGACGAGCCAGCCGACGTGCTCCTGAAGCAGATCGCGGAGAGCGGGCATTCGCGTTTTCCCGTCGCGCGCGGCGATCTGGAACATGTAATCTCTGTTGTTCAGACCAAGGATCTTCTCGCCCTGTCAGAAGGAAAGCGCCTGCCGGATTTCGAGACGGCAGGCCACGCGCCGCTGTTCGTGCCGGATACGATGACGGTGCTCAACCTTCTGGAGAGCATGCAGGCGAGCGCGGTGCAGATGGCGCTGGTCTCGGATGAACTCGGCCATATCGAGGGTATCGTGACGGCGGCGGATGTGCTGGGTGCGATTGCCGGGGATGTTGCCTTCTCGGCAGAGGACGGCCTCGCGCGGCCGCAACGGCGCGAAGACGGCTCCTGGCTGATTGATGGCCGCACGGCGCTCGAAGACGCGGAGATTACGATCGGTATGGTCGTGACGGACGAGGAAGACCCTCCGTACACGACCGTTGCCGGCCTCGTTATCCACCACCTGCAACGCATTCCCGAACTCGGCGATGTGGTCACTTCGGGCGGCTGGCGTTTCGAAGTGATCGACATGGACGGCCGGCGCATCGACAAGCTGCTCGTCGCGCGCTTGCCGGCCAAGGAGGAAGATCCGACCGGTTAGCGCACGGCCTGGGGCAGGGCCACCCAGTTGCCATGGAAGCCGGGCGGGATGCGGTGCGGGATGGTGATCGAGGCCACCGGCGGGCCGGTGAAGTCCTGCGCATCGAGGATCACGAGATCGGTTGTGTCCGCGTCGATGTCGATGACGTAGCCGATGAGCCAGCCTTCATCCTCGCCGGCCTGCGTATGCGCAGGCACGAAGACGAACTCGCCCGGCATCTTGCCGTCGCCGAAGTCGTGCACCTGGCGGGTTTTAGTGCCGAGGTCGTGCTTGAAGAGGCGCGGGTCGCCGACGAAACCGGGATCGCCATGCGCGGGCAGGGCAAGCGTATAGGCATAGCGGTAGGGCTGACCGAGGCGGCGTTCGTCCGGACGCGGAAATTCCTGGGGGGCAGCGTCGATGACGGTACGTGTGACCTTGCGCGCGGCGGGGTCGATCTCGAGGCTCTCGAAGGTACAGACTGTGGTGTTCGGGCCGCGGTCACCGCCGGCGAACATGTCTTTGTGCACGGCGGCGTCCATGATCACATTGCCGTCTTCCGTCTCGTACGCATTGGCGGGGTGGAATATGTAGCAGGGCTCAATCGCGCACCAAATGATCTCGTCGCCCTTGCCTTCACGGGGGAGGAGGCCAATGCGGGCAACGTGTTTCGGGTTCCAGCGATAGGGGAACGTATCGCCGCCGATTAGCGCGGCCATAGAGAAGGTGACGGGCAGGTCCATGATGATCACGTAGTTCTGCGTGATCATGCAGTCATGGATGGAGGGACCGTCCTGCACGGCGACAGGTTCGTGCCGGCGGACCTTGCCGTCGGCGGTGATCACTGTGTGCCAGATTACCGTGGGCTCCATCGCGTTGTAGCAGATGGCATGAGTCTCGCCGGTCAGGGGATCAAAATGCGGATGGGCGGTGAAGCCTTGGCGCAGCAGGCCGTCGAAATCGCTCCGTGTACGGGTCTCGAGCGTATCGGAGACTTCCACGGGGAGGCCGCCGGCTTCAACCAGGGCCCATATCTTGCCTCCAAAGGCGACAACGTTCGTGTTCGCACTTTCGAAATTGTTGACGCGCGGGCCGGGAGTGACGGGCTCGCCCAGAGCTTCGTTGATGGCAGGGGAGCGGACCCAGCGGTTGCGGTACCAGAGCGCCTGGCCGCCTTCGAGGCGCACGCCGTGCAGCATGCCGTCGCCGGCGAACCAGTGATGGGTCGCGGGATTGGGCGCGGCAAAGGGGTTCGGGCCGTTGCGCAGGTACACGCCGTTGAGGGCGGCGGGGATCGCGCCGGTGACCTTTAGGCCGGTCAGCGTGTGCTCGTCCTTGAGGGGTGTGTGGACGCCGGTCAGGTAAGGGTTCTGTTTCGGGGATTTGCGGTGCGCGCGGTTATAGTTCGCGACCCCCATGAGACCTTTGGTGACCACGCCGCGGATGGCGGCTTCGACGGGGCTGGGCATGGCGAAACTCCTGTGACGATCTGTACGGGTTGAAACGGAGGGAAATAATGTTTACACCGATAACATGTCCGAGAATGATAACACTGTCAACATCCATTCCGAGAAAAATCGCTATCACCATGGCGATTTGCGTGCGGCGTTGGTCGAGGAAGGCCTGAAGCTGATCGATGCGGGCCAGGCCGAAGCGCTGAGCCTGCGCGAAATTGCGCGCAATGCGGGCGTTTCGGCGACGGCGGTTTACCGGCATTTCCCCGACAAGGCGGCCTTGCTCGGCGCGCTTTGCCTGGAAGGGCATGCCCGGATGGCGGCGGCGTTCCGAGAGGCGATGGCCTCATCGAAGCCGGGCGTTGCCGCGTTCAACGCGATGGGGCGGGCCTATGTACATTTCGCGCTGGCGCATCCGTCCCTGTTCCGGTTGATGATGGCGCAGGGGTCAGGTCCGGTTCCCGTGCCGTCGCCGAGTGCGGGGGAGGGGGCAGACGGAATGCAGATCCTCGTTAACGCGATCGACGGTTTGTTCGGGGCGGACACGCCTCAGCCGGTGCGCGAGGCTCGGCGGTTGAAGGCCTGGTCGCTTGTGCACGGCCTCGCGATGCTGATGCTCGACGGACAGGTGCCGCCCGAGCCAACGCTGATCGACGCGGTGGTGGATGCGTCGGTGCTCTGAGGAGCGCAAGGGACAAACGGCCCCGGCGCAAAATGCCCGGGGCCGCCTGCAAGATCAAATGGCGTAGGCGGCCATGCCCAGAGGGGCGAGGGTCATCACGACGATCAGAAACAAGGCAAACACGTCATAGACTGGCGACATGGTTTCTATTCCAGTGTGTCACTTCCGTTCCCACAGAAGGATATCACCGGGAGCAACCAATGGTTCCGGACACTGTCCGTCCGTTCACGGATAGCCATTCAGGCACACTTGAGTTTGGGTCCTACAGGCTACCCTTGGTGCTTGCAGGTTTGCCGCCGAGACGGGGGTCGACCGTGATCGCGGTGCGCAGGGCGCGGGCGGTCGCCTTAAAGCAGCTTTCCGCGATGTGGTGGTTGTTCTCGCCGTAGATATTCTCCAAGTGCAGGCACATGCCGCCATTGCCGGCGAGGGCGTGGAAGAACTCCTTGAACAGTTCGGTATCCATCTCGCCCAGCTTGTCGCGCCGGAAATCTACCTTCCAGATAAGGTAAGGCCGCTTGCACAGGTCCACCGAGGCGCGCGTCAGCGTCTCGTCCATCGGGATATAGGCGTGGCCGAAGCGGGTGATACCGCCGAAATCGCCGAGCGCCTTGGCAATCGCCTCGCCGAGGACGATGCCGGTATCTTCCACCGAGTGGTGGAAATCGATGTGCAGGTCGCCCTTGCAGCGCACGGTCAGGTCAATCAGCGAGTGGCGGGACAGGCTGTCCAGCATATGGTCGAAGAATCCGATGCCTGTGTCGATGTCCGATTTGCCGGTGCCATCAAGGTTAACGGTCACCGATATGTCGGTTTCCTTGGTCTTGCGGGTGATCGTGGCAGTGCGTGTCTGGGTCATGACCGGGCATATAGTCCTTGGCGAACATTACAGCTAGCGCATGATGTTCACAGATTCCTAAACATCTACGGCGCAGTTTGCTCAACAGTTTCCGAATCGAAGCCTCAGGCGGCGCCAGTGTGAAGAAATCAACGGTCATCGGCCGGCTGACCGGCAGGTTCTCAATACCGGTGTTCGCCGGCATTGCGGGCGGCGTATTGTCGGTTTTCCTGTTCGCCGCCGTGATGTCCATTTCCGTCGGATACCGGATGATCGCGCTCGGCGCGCCGTTCGGACTGATGGTACCAGCGCCGGTAATGCTGGCGATGTTCCTCGCCTGTGTCGGCATCTCGGCCGGCGGCGCCTATCTCACCGCGCGGCCCCTGCAGGAGATCTTCCTGCGCTTCACCGCGTACATGATGACCAGCCGCGTGGATGCGGAAGCCGAACTTGACCAGATGCAGTTCCCGGAGCTGCGCCGGCTGCGGGTGGCGACGACGCGCTCGGTGCGCAAATTGCGCCGCGAGAATGAAATGCTGCGCCAGATTGCCTACAAGGACGGGCGCACCGGCCTTCCCAACGCAATTGCGCTCGAGCGGCACGTCAACGCGACGCTGCCGGAAGCCTCGTTCGAATATCCGGCTGCCTTCCTGCTGCTCGACATCGACCGCTTCGGGCAATTGCTGGAACAGGTCGGCACGGCGAACGGCGACGCGCTGATCGACGGCGCGGCCAAACGCCTGACCCGGTCGCTGTCCGATCTCGGCGATCCGGCGGCGATTGCGCTTCGCGGCAGCATGCTGTCAGCGCTGTCGGCCGACAAGTTCGTGCTCTACCTGCCCTGTGCCATCAACCGTGACCATGTCATCTCGATCGCGCGGGCGATCCGCGCGGCCTTCGCCGAGCCCTTCGACTTGCCGACCCGGCAGATCAGCATGTCGATTTCAGGCGGCATCGTGATGGCGCCCGAGGATGCCGAATCCTTCGCCAAGCTGATGCAGAACGCCAAGCTGGCGGTGCGGCTGGTGCGCTCCGAAGCGCAGTCCGGCTTCCGCTTCTTCACGCCGCGTCTGACGCGTATCGTGCAAGGGCGCTACCGGTTCGAGGCGGAGTTGCGCGACGCGGTTTCGAACAAGGAATTCAAGGCGGTCTTCCAGCCCAAGATCGATTTCGAAACCGGACGGATCATGGGTGCCGAGGCGCTGGCGCGCTGGCGCCGGCCGAACGGCAAGCTGATCTCGCCCGCAACTTTCATTCCGGTGGCGGAGCAGGCGGGGCTGATCGATGCCATCGGCATGCAGATCCTCGAGGCGGCCTGCGAGGCCGCGCGCAGCTGGCAGCTGGAAGGTTATGACCTGACCGTGGCGGTGAACGTCTCGCCGAGCCAGTTCCAGCGGCATGATCTGACCGATGCAATCATGGCCGTGCTTCGCCGCACCGGCCTGCATCCGAACCGGCTGGAACTGGAGATCACCGAAAGCATGGCGGTGTCCGACCCTGCGCGTGTGGCGGAGTTCATCTCGCCGCTGCGCGCGATGGGCACCAAGCTCGCCATCGACGATTTCGGCACCGGCCACTCGAACCTCGCGACGCTGACGCAGCTGCCCTTCGATGTGTTCAAGATCGACCGGCAGTTCGTCTCGGCGCTGGAGACCGACCGGCAGGCGCCGGCGATCGTCGAGATGATCCTCGCGATGGCGGAAACCCTGGGTCTGAAGACCGTGGCCGAGGGCGTGGAGACGACACGCCAGGCGGAATTCCTGCGGCGGCGCGGATGCACCATGGCGCAGGGCTTCCTCTATTCACCCGGCCTGCCGGAAACCGCCTTCTTCGATTTCCTGCGCGCCTGGCGGCCGGGGCAAGCGGGCGAGCAGCAGGACGATCTGCCGGAGCGTCAGGCGCCGCGCCGGTAAGTGCCGACCGCTACGCCGCCGAGCAGCGTCTCGCCGGATTTCCGGTAGCCCAGTTTTTCCGCGACGCGGACCGAGGGCAGGTTGCCGGGCTCGATCACACAGGAGCTGCTGCCGGGACGGTGGGCGTCCAGCCAGCGATGCGCAGCGGTCATCGCTTCGGTGGCGATGCCTTGCCCCCAGGCCGGGCGGCCGAAAGCCCAACCGGCTTCCGGGCCGGGAACAAGGTCTGCCGGAAGTCCGCGCTGGAAATCGGCAAAGCCCGCCTCGCCGAGGAACGCGCCGCTCGCGCGGTCGGTGACCACCCAGTAGCCATAGCCCTTGATCACCCAGAGGCCGGCCGAGCGCAGCAGCGCGAACCAGACATCCTGACGCCCGCGCGGCTTGCCGCCAATAAAGCGCACGACATCTTCGTCGGCCCAGATGGCCGCTGCGGCGTCGAGGTCGTACGCGTCCGCCGGACGCAGCCGAAGGCGTTCGGTTTCGAGAACGGGTGCCGTCACGCGCCGGCCTTCATCTTCGCCAGCATGGCGCCCATCGCGGCATGCACGGCCTGGATGGCCTTCAGGGGACGGACCATCACCTTGAAGTCCGTGATCTGACCGTCCGCGTTCCATTCGATCATGTCGATGCCGTTGACCTGCACACCGTCCATCTCGGTTTCGAACTCAAGCACGGCGCGCTCTGCGCAATCGAAGACGCGGGTATAGCGGAAGCTGTCATTGCCGAGCGTCTGCCCGGCGGCCAGAAGGTAGCCCATGGTGATGAACTTGCCTTCTTGCGGCGTGTGCACCACGGGGCTTTTGAAGACAACATCGTCGGCAAGCAGCGGCGCGAGGCCGTCGGCGGTATGGTCGCGAGACATCCAGTCAAACCAGCGCTGCAGGTTCGGCGAGTGGCCGGTTTCGGGGATCAGGTGTTTTGCCATGGGTGCGTCCTCCTGGACGGTAGATTAGGCGGGGCACGGCAGGGCCGCAACACGCTCATGTATAGCCGAGAAAGGCGAGAATCTTCGATAGTACGCCGCGATCGAGGCAGAGCTCGCGGTGGTCGAGGCCGGTGACGCCGTGGACTTCGGCGCCGGGGAGTCTTGAGCTGAGCACCGAAATGTCGTCGAGCGGGCAGCCGACATCGGCGTGTGAGCCGATGAACAGCAGTTTGCCGCCGTAACCGGCGAGCGCGCTCTCGAAGTTGAAAGGGGCGAGTTCACCGCCGCCCGAAGCGCGGACATATTCCAGCACAGTGTCCAGTACGGCGGGATCGGCGCCTTCGCGGCGTTTGGCCTCCCCCCAGCCGAGGACCGGCGGCGCGATCAGGATAACATAGTCCGCCCTGGCGCCATCTTGCAGCGCGTTGGCAGCGGCGATGCAGCCGAAGGAATGCGCGATGATCGTGTCGATGGGGCCCTGCGCTGCGCAGACATCGAAGACGGCCCGGCCAGCAGCGTGTGCGCCAAACGCCGAAGCTTTCGATGCACCATGAGCCGGCAGATCCATCAGCAGGACGGGACGCATGTTGGAGATGAAATCCTGAGCGTACTGGCGCCAGATGCGGTGGGTATCGTTCCAGCCGTGTACGAACAATGTGGCCGGACCGGGATGAGCCCGCCAGAGCGGCGTCTCGCCCACGTCGCAGCGCGCGTTGGGCGGCAGCATGTTCTGGCCAGGCGCGGCGCTGATCGGGCTCGGCACGAGCTCGGCGAGGAGGGCGCGAACGGCGGTGTCGATTTCATCCGTCATGGGCGGCAGCTTTGAGCGATCGATCAGCCGCGTCAAGCTGGCGCGCCAAGCGTGAGGGGCGTTGATCTGTCCTTGCCCCGCATGCAAGACCCTTTGTCCAACTGCCCCTCACCCCATGCGGGAATTCATATGACCCTGACAGAGCTGTTACTGCCAACCTACCGTCAGATGTTGCGCAGCCTCGCCGGCTGGTTGCGCAAGGCGCAGGAACAGGTGCCGGACGCGGACGCGCTGATGCCGGCGCGGCTGACACCCGACATGTTCCCGCTCTCGACGCAGGTCCGCTTTGCTTGCCGGCAAGCCTATGAGGGCGTCTTCCGGTTGCGGCATGAGGCGTTCGACCCCGCTGTCGACGCCTTGCAGGATGAAGGCCGCAACGGCGGCGAGCAGCCCGGCACGATGCAGCAGGCGCTGGCCCGGATCGACGAGACGCTGGCCTTCCTCGATGGTCTGGCGCCTGATGCGCTTGATGGCGGCGCCGGCCGCCCGCTGGCGCTGGAGCTTCCCATCGGCATCGCCTTCGACGGCGAAGGGTATGCACGTGACTGGGCGCTGGGGCAGTTCTATTTCCACATCATGACGGCCTACGCCATCCTGCGAAAGGAAGGCGTCGTGATCCGGCAAGGCCGATTATGTGGCCCACATGTTTGCGTTTCTGCGCCCGGGAACGGGCGCCGCGGGCTGAGTTGCGGTCATTGCAACGCCGGTCAAGGCAACGGCGGTGCGGATCACGTGCGCGGCGGCGGCGGACTGACGAAGCGGTCAAGCAGTTGCGACAGACTGGCGCCGTAGATTTTCCGGGCCTTCCGCGGCTCGTGGGACGTGGCTATCGCCAGCGCGGCCGTGTCGACGCGGTCGCCGGGGGCGCGCTGGCTGGTGATCAACCGGCGGTATGTCGGTCTTGCCTTTGCGTTTGCGCATTTCATTCATCTCGGCGTGTTTGTGGCATACGTCGCGGTGAGCGGCAAAGATCCAGGTATGGTGCGTATGGTCTGGGGAGGGCTCGCCTATCTGTTGATCGCGCTGATGGCGGCGACGTCGAACAATGCCGCCCAACGCTGGCTGGGGACGAACTGGCGGCGGCTGCATCTCGTGGGCAGCTGGTATGTCTGGCTCGTATTCCTCAACTCGTATCTCGGCCGGGTCCTGGAGGCGCGCGGACCGATCTGGCTGTACGCCGGCATCATAGCACTACTGCTCAGCGCTGCGGCCTAGCGGATTGCGATTGGCGTCCGGCGGTTCCTGCGATTGCCGACCGCGCGATAGCGCCGCAGAGCTAACCTGCGTAAGCCGTCGCTAGATCAGGGTCGCGCGTTGCGACGAGGTCGGCGAGGTCGGAAATGACCTTGGCCTGCTTCCAGGTCGCGTCGTCCTGCATCTTGCCGTCGATCATGGCGACGCCGGTGCCGTCCGGCATGGCGGCGAGGATCTTGCGGGCAAACTTCACTTCGTCCGGGTCCGGAGAGAAGACGCGCTTTGCGATGGCGATCTGCGAGGGGTGCAGCGACCATGTGCCCGAGCAGCCGAGCAGGAAGGCGTTCCGGAACTGCTGCTCGCAGGCCTCAGAGTCGGCAATGTCACCGAAGGGGCCGTAGAAGGCATTGATGCCCGCCATCCGGCAGGCGTCCACCATGCGGGCAATGGTATAATGCCAGGGGTCCTGCTGCACGCTGGCGCGCGGGGCGCCGTCCGTATTCGGATCATCAATCACGCGGTAGAAGGGGTGGCCGCCGCCGACGCGGGTGGTCTTCATCTTGCGGTTCGCGGCAAGGTCTGCCGGGCCGAGGCTGATGCCCTGCATGCGTGGTGAGGCGAGGGCGATCTCCTCGACGCGGGCCATGCCTTCGGCGGTCTCGAGAATGGCATGGAAGAGAATCGGCCGTGTCAGGCCCGCTTTTGCTTCGAGCTGGGCGACATACTGGTCAGCGAAGTGGATGTCCCACGGCCCTTCGACCTTGGGCAGCATGATGACGTCCAGCTGGTGGCCCGCCTTGAGGACGAGGTCTGACACGTCCTGCTGGAACCATGGCGAGTTGAGGCAGTTCACACGGCTCCAGAAACCAGTGCCCTTGCCCTGCCAGTCATACATGTTCGCCATCTCGACGGCGCCAGCGCGGGCGGCGTCCTTGGCGTCGGCGGGGATAGCGTCCTCGAGGTTGGCGAGGATCACGTCCACGGTCGGGGCCATCTCGGGCACCTTGGAGCGCACCTTGTCGAGATGGGGCGGCACGAAATGGATCATCCGCTCGAGACGGACGGGCAGGTCGCGCATCGGCTCCGGTGCGCCGATCGACAGGGGCTTGAAGAAGTTACGCGGTGTTTTCTGAGACATGGGCCCCTCCGTTTGCGCTCAGACGATTAGGGCCCGTGCTGCGCTGCGTCAAACAGGCAAGGTCCCGGGCGGAACATATGCCGCGCCCGGACGTTGGTGCGGCTCAACATTGTAAAGGTGGCCCCATGACATTCCTGATGATCCTGCTCACCATTTTCCTGCCTCCGGTCGCGGTTGCGCTCAAGCAGGGCATAGGTGTGCAGTTCCTGATCAACCTGGTGCTGACGCTGATCGGATGGTTACCGGGCGTGATCCACGCCTTTTGGGTCAACACCCGGACCGGCGCTGCCACTATTAACTGAGCGGGATATCGGCGATCAGGCGTCGGAGGGGATATTCTCGTCAATCCGGCGCTCGGCGTCCAGCGCCCGGCGGAACACAACAACCGCCACGGCGAGCGTCACCAGGCCGGCGACAATTTCACCCCCCAGGATGATGGGTGGGCTGGCATGCAGTTCCATAAGGATCACCCAGGTGGATGTTCCGAGAAAAATGGCGGCGATTTCGATGATCAGAAACGTGGCGATGAGGGCACGAAGAAGGCGGCCCATGCGGGATCCCCGGAGTTCAACACCAGCAGGCGCTGGCACGAATTGTATGTAAGCACGCGCCGCAAAAGGCGCAATTGGCGACGATCAGCGAAAATCAGCGATAAAAGACGAGACTAGTTCGCCATCGGGTGAGACGTTTCCAGCAGTTCCTGCAACTCATCCGTCAAGACATGGGTGTAGATTTGTGTGGTGGCAATGTCGGCATGTCCGAGCAGCATCTGGACCGCGCGCAGGTCCGCCCCGCCCTGCAGGAGGTGGGTCGCATAGGCATGGCGCAGCGCGTGCGGATGGACCCGTGACGGATCAAGCCCGGCCTCGGCGGCAAGGCCCTCCAGCAGCTGGCCGAGGCGGCGGCGGGTCAGGTGGCCACTGGCGCCGCGGGA